>VEPI01000046.1:3705-10457 GCA_012026935.1 Melioribacter sp.
GCCCTCTTCTCCATCAAAGATTGATTTAACGCATCACATGCCAACAATCATATCAGTTCCAAAAAATATATCCAAAGTTGTGGTTCCTGCTGCGCCATCGGTAAGAAGATTTGCGCATGAAATCGGTGTTGATATTTCACAAGTACGGGGCAGCGGATCGGGCGGTAGAATCTCGATTGAAGATGTTAAAACTTATGCAAAAACTTTGAACGAGCAGATTCAGAATTTGCTGCCGGGGCAGCAAGGCAGCTCCTCATCCGGCAGAATTGGAGTTGTAAAAGAATCTCTTCCCGATTTTTCAAAGTGGGGAGAAATTGAACGCCAACAGATGAGTAACATCCGAAGAAAAACCGCAGAACATTTATCATATTCATGGGCAACAGTTCCGCATGTAACGCAATTTGATAAAGCGGATATAACCGAGCTAGAAAGTTTGCGGAAGCAATTCGGCAAGAAAGTTAGTGAAGCCGGAGGTAAATTAACTGTTACAGCAATACTTCTTAAAGTGATTGCATCGGCATTTAAGGTTTTTCCTCAATTCAATACAAGTGTTGATCTGGATAAAAGCGAGATCATATTCAAAAAATTTGTAAACATTGGTGTTGCGGTTGATACCGACCGCGGTTTGCTCGTTCCGGTTATTCGTGACGTGGATAAGAAAAATATCATTCAGCTTAGTATCGAGCTTGCCGAGTTATCTAAAAAAGCTCGCGATAAAAAACTTTCGCTTGAAGAAATGCAAGGCGGTTGTTTTACAATTTCTAATCTTGGCGGAATAGGCGGAACATATTTTACTCCGATAGTTAATTCTCCGGAAGTAGCTATTCTTGGAGTTTCCAGATCGTCTTTTGAGCCGGTTTACATAAACGGGAAGTTTGAGCCGCGATTAATAATGCCGTTATCACTTTCTTATGATCACAGAATAATTGACGGTGCAGACGGAATTAGATTTTTGCAATGGGTGGTTAATGCTCTTGAAAATACTTTCTTACTTTCATTGGAAGGATAAATTTTTTGTTGAGAGATATTGCATGTAACGTTCTACAATGCAGCCATTCTTATATCCACACATTCCAATATTTTTTTCTCAGGACAATCCAGAGTCACATTTATCATAGCCTTTCCAACTTCTTCAAGTGTAACAACATATTTCGGAAAAAGTTTTTTAAAAATAGGATAAAGTGGAATGAACACTTTATATATTTTGTAAGTGTTTGCCAATCCTTTTGTGGGTTGAATATATCCGGGTCTAAACATATAAGCAGCTTTGAAAGGAAGTTTCAGCAAATCATTTTCAGTTTTACCTTTTATACGCGCCCACATGCTTTTTCCTTTTTCAGTGCTGTCGGTTCCAACTCCCGATACATAGGTAAAAATCATTTCCGGATTTAATCTTTGAAGAGTTTTAGCAAAGCTCATAGTAAGATCAAAAGTGATGTGTCTATACTCGTCTTCTTTTTTCCCTACTGAAGTAACTCCTGCGCAAAAGTAGCATGCGTTATATCCCGAAAGTTGATTTTCGATTTGAGAGAGATCAAAGAAATTTTTGTGAACTATTTCTTTTAGCTTATGGTGTGTTAAGCCGCAAGGGTTTCTGTTTATAACTAGTACTGATTCAACGTCAGTATGCTTAAGGCATTCGTGAAGAACACCTTCTCCAACCATACCGGTTGAACCGGTTATTATAGTTTTAATTTTCATTATGATAAATATTTAATTTCGCCATAGGTAGGACATTTTGAAAAAGAATCCTCTTTGTGCTTCAAGAAAATTATTGCTGTCAACATATCTATTTTGAAATTCATTCCATTCTGATTTTTCATAAAGAGACCCGTAACCTAAATGAATTACTGTCCCCGGTACGTAAGTAAATGATACCAGAAAATCTGAGAGCAATTGTTTTTTGTATTTGTTGTACTCAACAATTCCCCGGAAGAATAGATACTTATTAAATTGGTAAGTTAATCTTTCGCGGAAGATTGGGTATTCATAAATTAATTGTGAATCGGAATCGCGGTAAAAATCGGAAAATGTAAAAGTTGAATAAGATTCAAAATTCTCGGAAAGATTATACACTATAATAGCGCTGATGCGGTTGCTCTTTCCCTGATAAGGATTTGCTGAATAATAGATTGCATTTAATCTTTTATAAAATAATGATGCAGAGAACTGTTTTGTAAATTGGCTTCCGAAGCTGACTAGAAATCCTCCGGTTCTAAATTTTTCATTTTCAAAAATTTCTGTTGCATATGAATACTTCAACTTAAAAGTCCACGAACCTAGAAAAAATGCCTGGGCCGAAACATGATTAAATGTTTCCCACATACCGCTCGGTTTGTCTTGTGTCTGTGCCGAGAAAGTTTCTAAATCAATTCTTTGTATGAATGATGGTTCAGGATAAATTTTCGGTCTTACTAATCCGGTAAGTGCAAAAATACCGGTACGGGTTAAGTAACCTGTCTCTGTATTAAAATTCTCAGAGATTTCTTTTCCGGTAAAACTGTAATATAAATTTCTCGAATCGTATTTATATACTAATCCTAAAGCACGGCCAGCTTGATTTTCTTGGAGAGGATTTGAATTTGAACTTGAATAAAAAGCGTTCCATTCTAGAGTACTGGCGTCAGTTAGTCTTAACATACCGTCCATTCCAATTACGCGGTCATAACTGTTTTTTATTTCCCGATCTGTAAATATTCCGCCAATGTAACTGTCATCGGTAAAAGATTGTTTATATCTAAGGATAGGAACATAAGCATAGTCGCCTGATAAAGCAGTCATATCAGCCGGTAGTTTATCCATAGCAAACATAAAGGCAATTGTGTTTTTGGAACCAACTTTGCCGGAAAGTTTAATACCGGTTAAAGGATTAACTATTGTTCTTGTATGAACTAAAGATATTAGCGGATCAATTTCCGAGGATTGAGTTGCGGCTACATTATAAATTTCATTTCCTTCCAGAAAAAATGGTCTCTTCTCCGGATAGTACAATTGATATCTTAAGTTTACATCTACTTGTCCCGCATCAGCTTCGATCTGACTGAAATCGGGATTGTAAGTTCCATCAAGAATCAGATCCGACGTAATTCCATATTTTGCGGTTAAACTAATTTCTCCTTTATTAACATATCTTTCCAGTTGTCCCGCATTGAGATTGTATTTCTGATTGTAAGTAAAAGCAGGAAGCAGTTCGAACAGAGTGTAATGTTTCAAATCATAATAAACTAACGGTGTCATCTGGGTGAGAAACGCAAATCCTTTTGTGGGATCTAGTTCGGGATAAGAATCATGTTCTGAAAATCTGCTTATGTATCTCTCAAAAAAAATTGACATTGTAACAGGATTTTCCTCAGAATACCGGATGCTCTTCAGTGGAATGCTTATCTCAACGCTATAACCATCGGAAAGTTTTTGACCGCTGCTATACCAAACAAAATCAGCACTAAAATCTTCCTGGCCGGATGCAAAACGGCTATCCATTTGAATACCGAGCGGATTAATATAGAATGCATACAATGATTGCTGATCATAAAATGAATCTAGATTTATACATACCCAATCATCTGAGCGAATGTTATCACGGTTTGAAACACTAGATTTTATTTTGTTTGGTTCTTTATCGAAGCAGCGGAATGCGAAATAAAGATTCTCCGAATCGTAGGCCGAATAAGCGATTGTTTTTTCAGTTCCGTCTTTTCCAAAATCCGGCGCAAAGGTTTTAAAACCGGAGACAACAAGAGCGTAATTCCAAATCTTATCGTCAAGTTTACCGTCTATATTGGGAGGATTGTCGGTTTTAACTGATTTTAGTCTATCTTCTGCATATATCTGTTGAAGGGCAAGAAGTGAAAAAAATATAAAAGTAAGTTTCATATTAAAAACATTCTTCAATTCGCCCCCCGACTTTATGCTAATGAATATTTAATAATTAACTGTGTGGATTTTCTTAAATGAATTATTATTGTGATTCTTACTTTTGTTAAAATAATAACATTAGTAGCAAATCCAAAATTTCTCCGTGAATTAAATCATCACGAAAACAATTCACGTCTTTTTTCTTATTTTATCCGCATTAAAAATAATTGATTGGTAAATAATGTCAACGAAAACACAATTAGCCGTAATCGGCGGAGGACCGGGCGGATATGCTGCAGCATTCCTTGCTTCTGACCTTGGTATGGAAGTTACATTGATAGATATGAAAAAAAATCCCGGCGGTGTTTGCACATGGGAAGGTTGTATTCCCTCGAAAGCACTACTCCATATTTCTAAATTGATTACTGAGGCGGAGGAATCAAAAAAATGGGGAGTAGAATTTGGCGAGCCGAAGATTGATTTAAATAAACTTAGAGATTTTAAAAACGGTGTTGTAGGTAAACTTACAGGCGGCTTGGGACAAGTTGCAAAACTCCGCAAGGTAAATTTCATTCAAGGTAAAGCTTCGTTTGTCAGCTCGACTTCGCTCACTGTGACAAAAAGTGATGGTTCGGTTGAAGAGCTGGTTTTTGAAAAAGCAATTATTGCAACCGGATCAACACCTGCTAAGGTGCCGGGACTTTCAATTGACTCACCGCGAGTTATGGATTCAACTTCCGCTCTTGAATTAAACGATATTCCTAATCGGCTTCTAGTCATTGGCGGAGGATATATCGGTTTGGAACTAAGTACGGTTTATGCCGCACTCGGAAGTAAAGTTACAGTAGTTGAAATGCTGCCCGGAATTTTGCCAGGTGCTGACCGTGATCTTGTTGCTGTTTTGGAAAAACGTGTTAAAGCAAAGATGCAAAATGTTTTTGTTGCAACTAAAGTTGTTGAATTGAAAGAAACAAAAGAAGGAATTCAAGTTAAGCTGGAAGGGGAAAATGTTACCGAACCGATTCAAATCTTTGATAAAGTTTTAATTTCGGTCGGACGTAAACCGATTACAAATGGATTAGCTTTGGAAAAAACAAAAGTGAAAGTGAATGAGCGCGGATTTATTTCGGTTGATAAAACTTTGAAAACCGATGATCAAAATATTTATGCAATCGGCGACGTAGTTGGTAATCCGATGTTAGCACATAAAGCTTCGGCAGAAGGTAAAATTGCTGTTGAATCAATACTCGGCCATAAAGTTGCGTTTGAACCAAATGCAATTCCCGCTGTTGTATTTACTGATCCTGAACTTGCATGGACCGGATTGAGTGAAACAGAAGCACGGGAAAAAGGAATTAAAGTTGAAACAGCAAAAT
Source organism: Melioribacter sp. (assembly GCA_012026935.1). GTDB lineage: Bacteria > Bacteroidota > Ignavibacteria > Ignavibacteriales > Melioribacteraceae > Fen-1258. Next base: position 8,937 of record VEPI01000046.1, read on the forward strand.
TTCCGTGGGGTGCAAGTGGACGCGCTACCACATTGGATCGGAATGACGGAATGACTAAGTTGGTTGTAGAACCAGAGACAGAAAGAATTCTTGGAGTCGGGATTGTAGGAGTTGGTGCCGGAGATATGATTGCTGAAGGAACATTGGCCATCGAAATGGGAGCGGTTGTTAAGGATTTGGAACTAACGATTCATCCTCATCCAACTTTATCCGAAACGATGATGGCGGCGGCAGAAGTTTTTTACGGACGTGCAACGGATATGTACCGTCCAAAGAGGAAATAGCCTCACACATCCTCCCAAAGGGAAGGAGTGTAAATTATTTGGAAACTCAGGAGTGTGAAATAGTATGAAAGTTAGGTTCCTTCTTCTTTTATTATTAGTTGTAGCGAATAATATATTTGCTCAAAACTACAATTGGGTCAGGCATGATTCACTTGTTAAGGCAGGAGTGAACCAGATTTACGGAATCGAATTTGATAAAGCAGAGAAGACTTTTGATGTTGTAACAAAAGAATATTCAACACATCCTTCCGGAAAATTTTTTAAAGCGATGATAACCTGGTGGAGAATTCTTCTTGATCTCGATAATGAAAGTTTAGATGAAAAATTTTTCAATCAGCTCGAAGAATGTATTAACATGTGTGATGAGATTCTTGATAAGAACGATAAAAATGTTGATGCAATGTTTTTTAAAGGAGGTTCTCTTGGTTTCCGCGGACAACTGCGGGCGATTCGTGAAAGCTGGTTCAAAGCTGCTCTAGATGGAAAAGAAGGGCTCAGTCTTGTCTTCAAATCTTACGAAGTAAATCCTAAAAATGTTGATGTACAGCTTGGTTTTGGAATTTATCATTACTATGCGGAAGTAATTCCGCAAAAATATCCTGCAGTTAAACCTTTTATGATTTTTTTCCCTAAAGGAGATAAAAACCGCGGTATTAAAGAACTGGAAAATGTTGCATGGAACGGAAGGTATACAAGAATCGAATCCCGGTCATTTCTGCAGAAGCTCTCATTTCAATTTGAAGAAAACATGGATGAATCCAGAAAGTGGGGAAAAATATTGTTGAATGATTTTCCGAATAATCCTTATTTCCAAAGATATTACGGACTCACATTTGTAAAAGAAAATAATTATTCAGAGGCCGTAAAAACGTTTCGCGATATTTATATTAAAGCAAAACGCGGAATGCCCGGATATAATAAACGTTTTGAACGCGAAGCAACTTATTATCTCGGTATGGATTTTAAGTTGAAAGAGAAAACAGATTCTGCCGCAGTGTATTTTGAAAAATCAGAAAAGCTTTCGCGTGAGTTGGATAAAGAAAATGAATCCGGGTTTTTAATTAATACTGTCTTTTATTTGGGAATGTTATATGATCAAATGGGAAAGCGTGATAAAGCAATCAAATATTATAGTGAGACTTTACAATTACGCGATAGGAATGATTCTCATAAGTTGGCGGAACAATATCTTAAAACACCATATAAAAATAATTGAGAATTGAAAATTGCGAATTAT
>VEPI01000095.1 GCA_012026935.1 Melioribacter sp.
TATTTAACAATTATTTTTACCAAATCCGTTTCTAAAGTTTCTTTAGGTGTTTCAACTATTCTTCCTATTTCTTTATCGTCCCTAAAAAAGATAATAGTCGGCACTAATTTGATATCAAGTTTTTCAACAAGGTTATCAGGGGTTGTTTTATTTCTATCAACACAAATAAGAGTTAAATTTTGTGTGTTGAAACTGGCTTGGTCCAATATCTTATAAAACCTAGGTACTTCCCTTCTGCTGTCGCTGCACCAGGTACCCATTACAATTGTAATTTTCACATCTTGCAGTTTTTTTGAGAATCTTGTTACTGCTGTAGAATCGGCCGGGTAGTATTCATATTCTGAATTGAACCACCATGAAAAATTTGTATCTGCAAATGCCGTTCTATCGCAAAGACCTATAAGCATTGGTTTGCCCGAATTTTCATCTGTAACCAATTTGTTTTTTTCTTGCGCATAAATTACTGCAGATAGTATTAACAGAAAAAGAATAAGCTTTTTCATTACTGCCTCTTTTTAGAATTATTCGATTTACGAACGTCGAGCCCCCAATACAATTTATTGCGTAGGATTTCAAAATAGTTTGTACGGTTGGAATGAATTAATCTAACCGATTGTTTATTTTTTTCAATTGTAAGCTGCGCAGGGGAACTAAAAAAGTTAACACGCTGTCCGTCACTGCTGACTTGAATTTTTTCTGATGGAGAGTTAATCATCACTGTTATTTTTTGTCCGCTAGAAATTACTAACGGCCGCATAGTAAGTGTATGGGGAGCAATCGGGCTAAGTGTTATCACATCTGCTTTCGGATTTACAATCGGTCCGCCTGTTGACAAAGAATAACCCGTAGAACCAGTTGGTGTTGCAATTATTAAACCATCTGCTGAAAAAGTAGAAACGTAATCATCATCAACTTTAATTGTCAGCTCAATCATTTTGGGCCAAGGACCTTTATCAATAACTATATCATTAATCGCATATAATTCATTATTATTTCCGTTACTGCTTCCAACTAACGCCATTCTTTCTTCAATTGTATAATTTTTAGTTTTTATATCGTGAAGAAGTTCAGTAAAACTTGTAAGATCAAACTCGGCAAGGAATCCGAGTTTTCCAAAATTAACCCCAATGATTGGAGTACTTGAGTTTCTAACTTCAAATGCGGTATTCAGCATTGTCCCATCACCACCGATTGAAATCACCATATCACAATTATTACTCAAATCAACCGGAGATTTAAACTTAGCCGTACTGTCAAATTCATTTTTAAATTTTAAAAGTGACTCGCACAAAATAAAATTGAACTCGTTCTGCTGAAGTTGTACAATTATTTTTTTTACAATTTCAAGAATATCGCTTTTCGAAATATTCGGAATTATTCCTATCGTCATTTTGATCTTTCTCTATTCAATTCCCAAAGTTTACAGTACTTTGTAAATACATAAGAAGATGAGAACGCAGCCAGTATCAACCCTTGTAGTCCGTCTAAAAATCCTAATCGAAAGATATACATTTTGCAAAAAAGAAAAATCGGGCGGAGTAGAATATCTATCACTGTCGCTTTCTTACCTTTTTCGAATAGTTCTTTAGCTGCAAGTGAAGTATATGTATTATACTTGATAAAATAATGTTCTATTGATGGGCCCGTATAATGATTAAGATCATTTTTAAGTTTACCAACGGTTCCTTCCACTTTTAAATGCTCATGCACCTCTTTTTCGTTAAACGATATTTGTTGCTTATTAAAGAGTCTGGTAACACGTGCTGGATACCAGCCGCTATGTTTAATCCATTTGCCGAGGAAAAATGCTCTGCGCGCTACATCATAAGCATCATACCTATTTAGGGATTGTTTGAATTGTTTCAGTTCCTCTGCGAGTCCTGGAGTAATTTCTTCATCGGCATCAATCCAAAGTACCCAATCATATTTTGTTTTAGACAAAGCATAAATTTTAGTTTGAGCAAATCCCTTCCATTCTACAATCTCGCAATTAACATTTTGGAATGTTGATGCAATCTGTATTGTTTTATCAATTGTTCTTGAGTCAACAATAACAACGATATCATCAACAACATTTATCTGGCTTTTAATGCAACGATGAATATTGGTTTCTTCATCGCGAGCAATTATTATTGATGATATTTTAGTGTTTTCATCCATCTTAATTTTAATTTGTCTTTGTGTCTTTAAGGTATGATTTATAAAATGCAATATTCAAACCAAGAGTAAACCAAACCATGGTTATAATTTCTTGATCGCCAAAATTCCATTCTCCAAGACCGGAAAACAGAAATCCAACAAAAGCTGCCGTTGCACCCAACGCATAAGAAGATACAAACGGAATATCTTTCACAGTTTTATATATTTTTAGATGCAACTGAAATATCTTGAACAGCATAAGCATAACTACTGCAAAACCAACTACTCCAAGTATAACTAATAGATGAACAAAATTGTTGTGCATATGTCCAAAATTTTCTTTGAGATATTTGTCCTTATATTGAGAATATAAGTTCCCAAGATCAATATCTCCCACACCAAACAAAGGATGATCGGCCAAAATTTTGAATCCCGTCCGCCAAATGTTCATTCGTTCAATGTTGGTCTCATGATATGGATCATAAATGGACGCAAGACGATTCCTTTTATTAAATGCAGTATAAAATTTATCTCCGGATTTAATAAAATCAAAAGGTGAATAACCAAGCGAGGTTATTTGCTTAAATTTACCAACATGTGAAGAATCAATATCGGCCTCCAATATTTTTCCATCAAGAGTACAAGCGAAAATGTTTTTATTGTTAAAGACCAATTGAATTGTACCGATTAGTTCCTGACTTACAACTTTCCTCAACTTATTATTTGATATAATAAACTGCACAAATTCTTTACCGCCTTGGAAAAATAAATGATCATTATTGAGCCAGACTAATCCGTAAATAGATTTTGTATCAAATGAATCTACTGCCGTTATAGGTAATCCATCCATGCATGTATAGAGTTTAAGTTTATGGTCGTCTGGCGTAAATGAAATAAATTGGGTAGAATTCCCATCAAAACTTTCTATACCATTTAATTTTTTAAAGGTAATTTTTTCGGCAAGATTTAAGGGATTCTGAAATATTGTAAGTCCGCTGTCTTTATCTGCAATATAAAATTTACCTTGTAACACTTTGAAGAAAGTTGTCTTGCCAGGTGATGTAAAAATTTTATCCGAATGAAACTCACCATTTTTTTCCCTATTTAGTAATAGAATTCTCGTATCTGCTAAATAGGCTATGTAATAATTATCTTTCCATTTTTTTACTTGGGTAACAGGAGACGGTGTTTCAATTTTTTGGACCACTTTACCATCTTTATACGCAACTACACCGCTTTCATAATCAGCAATTAAGAGAGTATCTCCTTCACATATAACTCTAATTGCCCGTCCTTCCGTTTTAATCGCATTGGTTTGAACAAATTGATTGTCCTTTATAACATATTCATATACTTTGCTTTCACTTTTGAAAAAGAATAAGGCAACAAGTAAAACTAAAATTAAGGGTGCAAGAATCAACCATTTACGTTTCAAGATAACTATCGTCAATATACCGGCTACCCCGCCTAACCAGGCTGCACGAGTATAACTTGCAAATAGGCCAGTTGCCGCAATGCCAAAAGCAAGTAGATAAAAAAGCCGGATTGCGATTTTTGTCTTTTCATTTAACAGAAACGCGAAGAAAAAAATCATTGTAAAGCTCATCAATCCGCCTGCAGTCATAACATATTGGAATGGCGAGGGACCTTTTAATTCTATACTGTATAACTGCGCTATGAAGTGCTCATAAGCAAATACTATGTACAACAGCATAGTAATTAGAGCAGCACCTATGTAGAACTTGAAAATTAATTTTGCTTTATCAGAATCGTTTATTACAGCAACTACTGTATAAACAACCGGGATAAGAATTAATCTCTTAAAAAATAATTTAAATGCATACTCTCGATCAACCGAAAAGATCGCCGAGACCAATTCTGCCGATAGGAAAAGAATAAATGCTAATTCCAATCCATTCTTCTCGAACCTATTATCTTTTTTTATTACAAATAGATATGTTAAAATAATAAGCGGAAAGAAATAGCCAATCTGATTTATGAAAATTGAGTTAGTAAGACTAACGGCAAAAAGTAAAATTAATCCCAAAATAATTTTATCAACCGTTTTAACTCCGGTAAAGTACTTTGTAATCATCTAATCTCTGAATTGTAATTCATATAATTTTTTATATATGCCGTTTTCCTGAGAAAGTAGCTGTTCATGCTTTCCATCCTGAACAATTTTACCGCGGTCGAGAACAATTATTCTGTCTGCGTTTCTAATTGTGCTTAGACGATGTGCAATAACAAATGTCGTGCGGTCATGCATTAATCTTTCTATAGCTTCTTGAACCAATACTTCCGATTCATTATCAAGTGATGATGTAGCCTCATCAAATATCATTATAGGGGGATTCTTTAATAAAGCACGGGCAATAGAAATCCGCTGACGCTGACCACCGGAAAGTTTTGTACCCTTTTCCCCGATTATAGTATTGTAACCATTCGGCAGTTCAAGAATAAAATTGTGTGCGTTTGCGGCTTTCGCTGCCGCAACTAATCTTTCCTCAGAGCAATCAACCAATCCATAAGCTATATTATTACGTGCTGATTCATTAAAGAGAACAGTCTCCTGAGTAACAATTCCCATAAGTTTACGCAAATCTTCAATGCGGATAGAACGAATATCCAGTCCATCTAACAAAATATTCCCATCTGTTGGATCAAAAAAACGGGGAAGTAAGTCCGCAAGTGTTGTTTTACCCGCGCCACTACTGCCTACAATTGCTAATACCTTTCCTTTTTTAACTTGCAGATTTATTTTATCCAGAACCAGTTCTTCAGAATCATCATAATGGAAGGATACATTTTGGAATTCGATCATATCCTTAAAATCGGTAACAGATACGGGTGATTCGATATTTCTTATTCTCGGTTCCGTATCCAGAATTTCAAAAACCCTTTCTGCAGCAGCGCTGGATTCCTGAATTCTATTATTAACGCCGCTTAATTCTTTTATTGGCGGCATCATTTGAAAAATGGCAAGTAGAAATACAATAAACTCGCTTGCATTTAAAGTTTTATTAACAAGAACAAGTTCGCCGCCGTAATATATCATTGCTGCACCCACTACAACACTTAAAAATTCTGTAAGCGGTGAGGCCATGTTTCTAACACGCGCCATTTTTAAAACTAATTTGAAAAAGCTTTGTGTTTGAGTTTTGAATTTATTGTTCTCATAATTTTCCATTCCAAAAGCTTTTACAATCTTTACGCCGGTTATAGTCTCATGTAATGTTGTAGTAATATTCGCCATCTTTTCTTGAAGCTGTCCGCTTTGTTTTCTAAGTATTAGACCAATCCAGCTAATTATTCCAATAGTAGGAGGCAAAACTAAAAGCGAAAAAAGTGTTAGCCGCCAGCTAATGGACAATGCTAATCCGATAAAGAATAAAATTGTTAATGGTTCGCGAATCATATTTAAGAAAACGGCAGAGACACTCGACTGAACTACGTTAACATCATTAGTTATTCTGGAAATTAAGTTCCCCGTTTTTTCATTTTTGAAATAGCTCATCGGCAATTTATGTAAATGAACATAAGATTGATTCCTTAGATCGCGGATCATTCCCTGTTCTACATAAGCAAGAAAGTAAGCTTGTAAGTACCCGAAAATATTTTTTAGAAAAAATGCGAGTAAAATTAAAATACAAATTCGAAGAAGAATTTCTTTTTCAGTTCCGCTAAAAACAAAATTTTTGAATGCGTTTGAAATTTCCGTCCCAAGATTCGAAAACCAATTGCCAATCGGACTATCTACCGTCTGGCTAATAGTTTTAGATTCTACCGGTAAAGCTCCTTTCTCCTGGAAAAGTGTATTGAGTAAAGGAATCAACATATAAACAGAAATAGTATTAAGAAGAGCATATAGAATTGAAAAAATTACGGACGCTGATAAATGTTTCCGGTAAGGTTTTATATAAGTAAGAACTCTTTTGTAGGTGGTCATTTAATTCTCACATTGGAAGATTATTTAATCCGCATCCGCCATAAATCGAAATAGTATTCAATAATTTGTCCCGGGTATAATCATAAACCGCTATTTGGGCTATATCTTTTAAGCGCTCATCAAAAAATAATAACTTTCCATGAACTAACACATTTTCAAACTGAAATCCGGAAAAAATTCTTACGATTTTCATTTTTACGGCGTCTATTATTATTATTTCCCCCGTTTTTTCAGCTTTTATTCCCTTAGAATCTGTAGCCGTATTGTCAGTAATTATGAAAAGGAAGTTTCCATCTTTCGACCATCTTGCATCGTTAATATTTCTTTTCGTTGCAATTATTAATTCTTCGGAACGTTGTTTGAAATTCTTCAAGTAAATATTCGATTCATTATCCGATCGAACATTTCTAAATTGGAAATCTTTGTTTGGTGATAAATAAACCGGGTTTCGTTTAGGTACAGCAGGAAATCCATGTTGGAGTAGATCATATTTTCTATTTTGTATAAAACCAAGTTTGCCATTTATATCAAACGGATAAATATTTTGTAATACAGTTTTAGAATTGATAGTATCTAATTTTGTGAAATTAACTTTAAAAGTATCGTTTGATTCCCAATATGTATAAAGCTGAACGCCATCTCCAGGTTCTACAAGTTCGTCCGACTGTTCATTGGCCCGATTCAAAAAATAAATTCTTGCTTCATGAATATACGGGAAACTACTTTCCCTTCCGTAATTAAATGCAGTGGTTATAAATGCGCTTTCTTTATTAGGCAAGTAATTCAGGGAAATTACTTTCCTTTGCCATTTACTCCATGCTATCGAACTTTGTTTTGTTAATAAATTGTAGCTGTAAACTGAAGGTCTTCCCAGGTACTTAGCGACAAATAATACATTTGTAAAAATATCATCTACAGGCTTTCCATTGCGTACTATTTTATAATCTTTAATTAATGAGTTAGAATAAAAATCAAAAGCATTTTCACCGGCTTCAAATGAAGAAACAAATTCGCCTGACAATAAATGATATTTATTCTTACTGGATTTCTCAATTTTTAATGTAGAATTTAATTTGTTCTCCAATATGGATTTTATCTTGCCGGCTTCTTCCTGAGTCTTGAATTCACCGAGCGAGATTGAATATGTAATTCTATTGTTTTGGTCAATATCATAGTTAGATTTGGTGCATTCATTTACCATGAGAGACAAAAAAAGAAATGAGACTAATATTTGAAATCGTTTCATGTTCATGATTTAAAGATAAGAAATACGGATTCAAAATTAACCGCGCGGATGATGATCTTTATGAACTTGTTTTATATAATTCCGGTCAACATGCGTGTAGATTTGAGTAGTGGAAATATCGGCATGCCCTAACATTTCCTGAACGGCTCTAAGATCGGCACCTCCTTCCAAAAGATGTGTAGCAAAAGAATGCCGGAAAATATGAGGGTGGATTTCTTTTTTAATGCCTGCTTCTTTTGCATAATGATCAAATATTTTCCAGATCCACATTCGCGAAAGTTTAGTCCCTCGCTTATTAAGAAAAACAAAATTCTGACTCTTAGTTTTTTTTTCTAAAAAAGGTCTGGAACGGGTTAGATATTCTTTTATCCATTTAACAGCACTGTTGCCTATTGGAACGATCCTTTCTTTTGAGCCTTTGCCTAATACTCTTATTACTTCATCATCAAAAAAAAGATCGTTTATTTTTAGGTTGATAAGCTCAGATACACGCAAACCGGACGAATAAAATGTTTCGAGAATTGCTTTATCCCGCAAGTCTGTTATATCATCTGTTCCGGGGGCGTTTAATATCATTTCTATTTCCGGCAGGGTTAATACTGTTGGTAGTTTACGTCCTTTTTTAACTGGGGATAGTTTATCAGTAGGATTCTTTTCGATATAACTATTATTCTCTAAGAATCTGAAAAACCCTTTAATAGATGACATATAACGGGCAGAAGTTGCGCTGTCTATCTCTGACTTTCGCTGATGATCAAAAAATTTTGTTATTAGGTTTGATGTGACTTCACTAAAATCTTTTATGCGGGATTTATTTAGGAACGTTATAAATTTTTGAAGATCGTTTTTATATGAGTTTGCAGTATTCTCTGAAAGATTTTTTTCATAACGAAGAATGGTTAAATACTCTTTTAGAAATTCTTCCATAGTTTTTATTCTTCGCTCTTAGTGTTTTCCAGTTCCTCTTGTTTTGGATATCGTATTCTCTTGTGCTGATGACCCACAAGAATACTCAAGAACGATTCTTTAATTTGTTTTACATCCTTAAATGTAAGCGGGGCTTCATCAAGCTGACCGTCATCAATCCTGCTGTTGATTAAATTGTTAATAACATTCTCAATTTTTTGGGTATCGGCGTCACTCAAGGAACGTATTGTTGATTCACAAGCATCTGCAAGCATAACTATTGCTGTTTCTTTTGTATTAGGTTTTGGTCCCGGGTAACGGTAATCATTCAAATCAACTTTATCCTCTCCATACAATTCTTTTGCTTTTTCGTAGAAATAAGATATTGTCATTGTACCATGATGCATTGGAATAAAATCTATTATCTCTTTCGGAAGTGAATAAGTTTGACCTAATTCAATTCCTTTTTTAACATGATCTAAAATAAGCTTAACACTTCTTTCCGGAGACAAATACTCATGAATATTTTTTGAATCTATTTGATTTTCTACAAAGCTTTCAGGATCAACAGTTTTACCTATATCATGATAATAAGCCCCCACACGTGCAAGTGTAGAATTAGCTCCGATGGCTTCTGCTGTTGTTTCAACCAGAGTACCCATAGTAATCGAATGATTGAAAGTTCCGGGCGCACTTTTTGCTAATTCCCGTAATAATGGTTGATTAAAGTCCGTTAACTCCAGCAGGGTTAAATCAGTAGTAATCTTAAATATCCGTTCTACAAAAATTATAAGACCATAAGTTAAAACCGGACTTATCAAAGCATTAGAAACCGCAAAGGCAAAGCTCGACAGCAACTGATTAAAGGAATCAAATCTTTCAAAGCCAAAGGCAACAATACTTAATGCATAACCGATGAAGATATAAAAAAATGAACGGAAGATTTGAGTCCGATTCTTAATATCACGCACAGTAAAAGCGGCTAGCCCGCCTGCAATTATATTAGTCAGTGCAAATGCATAATCATTTCCCCGCAGACCGCCAACAATTAAAGAAGTAATTACCGTTCCATAAAATCCTACACGTGAATCAAAAATAATTGTTAACAACATTGATGCAACCGGAACAAGAACCAGGTATTCTCCTGGCGAAGGAATATCAAGTTTATAAACAAGAAAAGTTAAAAAGCTTATGAACAGAATAATACATGTGATGAGAATAATTTTAAAGTTATCGTTTAAAATTCTTCTTCTGAAAAGAACGATATAAATAATGAACGGTAATAATACAATAAGAATATGTAAAAACTTTCCAAAATTTTGAGAGAGACTTCCCCAAAATCCCGTCCCTTGCCCTTTTGCAATTTTATATGAATCTATTTTTAATTTTATATCCGGTGTTATGCGGTCATGTTTTGTAATTATTCGTTCGTTTTCATTTACTATACCCACATTTGGAGGAATTTTATCTTTTGCATTTTGAACGGCCAAATTTGTTAATTGTCTACTAAAGACTAAGTTGGGTTTAAGAAAATTAGCGATGTATTCCTCTATAGCAACATTTAATTCAGTATTACTTCCAACGTTTCCATTAAGATAGAATTGAATAAAATCATTTACTGATTTACGATCTAAATAATTAGTCTTGGGAAAAGCGTTCTCAAATTTACCGTCTCTTAATGCAATGCTGTCCCTTGGAATATCTTGATAGCTAAGACTAAGCAATCCGCGTTGATAAATTTTCTTTATTATTTGTGAAGCAACGTTAAAGACTTGTGTAATTGAAAGAATTCTCGCTCCGGTAAAGGATTTTTGTTTATGAACAAATTTAAAAAGTGTCGTATAAGATTCATCGCTAAGTAATTTACCTGTATTACGAACATTGTTATTTTTCAACAATGCTGAGGCAAGAATTGAATTTGTATCCTTTAGTGAATCCAAATAAAATTTTTCTAAGCCGACATCTCTAAGAAATATTGGCAGAATCGTTTTAGCGGCTTGAGTTTTTTCATTTTCGTAAGTCTTCGGATCTTTAAGTATTTCAAAAGTAATGGAGGAAATAAGATCTTCGTGAATCCAAACAGAACCAACCGTTACTTCAGATTCAATTGATTCACCTTTGGGAAACATCAATACAATTAAAAATGCGGTAAGAATAATTATCGCAAATTTAATCTGTAAACTTGATCTTAGTTTTTCACTCATTTTAGTATTAATCATTTCATTTTTTTGCTTGAAGAAGTATTTTCAAAAATTCAGCAACTCCATCTTCATTGTTTTATCTTTTACTTACAATATCAATCATTTATTTAAATTCAGTAATATCAATTTTCTTGATTTTGTGTATCAAAGGGTATTAGTAATTATACTAATCGTTAATTACAACTGCTACAGTGTAAAAATAACGATTTCGTAGATAATTGAGGTCAAATTCTTGTGATGTTTTTTTTAATCATTTTCACCACTTATTCTGCAGAGGGTAGTATTAGAATTGATTTAAGAAGAGTGATTCTTTATAAATTCTCTAATTCTTTTATTGCTTCATTTACAGTATTGCAAACGTGAAGAACTCTATTAAGCTGTGAAATTTCAATAAGAGTCTTAACATTCTTTGTCGGTGAAGCAATACGGATATGACCTTCGTTTGATTGGAGAATTCTAAAAGCCAGTAGAATGGCGCTTAATCCTGAACTGTCGCAATAATCAACTTCGGAAAGATCAATAATAAGTTTTTTTACATCTTCAGTGTGAAGTAGAATGGTAAATTCACCTTTTACAAATCCGGCAATTGAAGCATCAAAACGCTTTTCATTTAATTTAAAAATTGCGCTATCGCCTATTTTTTTTAATTCGTAATTGAAATTCTCGCTCATTTTCCACTACTATAAATTATAATTTTCTACCTCTAATCTACAAATTCGGTTAAATAATCCCAACGTTTTTAATTAGAACATTTGCAGGTAATTTAGAAAGCTGTTATATGAAGTCTCAGAATCACCTTGTTTATCAACTATTTGAAGGTTGTAATAGTTCTCGGAAAATTCCTTCACAAAACTAATACGGATTTTTGACTTTACAATATTAGAAATTGCACTGAAAAAAATGTCTTCGGTGCGGTTCAGATCAATGACTACATCAAATTCCTTTGTGTTTAATCTTGCAACAAGATTTTTATCGGGTAAAAAGAATCTTGAAACCTGGTGCGGAAGAAAAGAAATAAACTTGTATTTCTCTTTGTCAGGAATCAGATTGTATTTATGTTCCGGTAAAAACAATGTTATCACTTTGTTCTGCTTTTGATAATATTTTAATATTTCAAGTGTATGATAAAAATCGTTGTCAACACTCGGCATTACAATAAAAAAATCCTTTGCACTACTTATGACGTTGTTATATACAAGTTGTTCTATATTTTTGTGTAAATATTTCCGTCTTAGAACAAAGCGGCCAATCTTTCTTTTTAATCCTTCAAACATTTTTCATTCTTTAATCAATTCTAAAAATTGTTCTTCAGAGAGTATTTTGATCCCTAGTTTTTGTGCTTTAACCAGCTTTGAACCGGCACTCTCTCCAACAATTACATAATTGGTATTTTTACTTACTGAAGATACTACAGAACCGCCATGATTTTGTATCTTTTCTTTAGCTTCTTCACGGGACATAGTAGATAATGTTCCCGTTAAAACAAAGGACTTACCGTCCAAACGATTTGATTTTTTAACTTTTTCTTTTGATGCGAGAATTAATCCCGATTTTTTTAATTTATCAATTACTTTTCGATTTTGAGCATTTTTAAAAAATCTGATGACACTTTCACTTATGCTTGGCCCGATTTCATGGATTGCTTCAATTTCTTCTTTCGTTGCATTCATCAATTTTTCGATAGATAGAAAATGTTCTGCTATTTTATTTGCAGCACCGGAACCGACATATCTAATTCCTATTGCAAATAGGACTTTTTCAAATGGTTTTTGTTTACTTATTTCAATTGCATTTAAAAGATTATCAATGCTTTTTTCACCAAGTCGTTCAATACCTATCAACTCTTCCCTTTTCTCCTTGAGCAAATAAATATCCGAGTAATCTTTTAAGTAACCTAAATCCACAAATAAATTTATTAATGCTTCGCCTAATCCTTCTATGTCCATAGCGCCACGTGCAGCAAAATGAGCAATTCTCCCTTTTACCTGAGCAGGACATAAATTGTTTTCACAATAAACGGCAACTTCTTCTTCAGGCTTAAATAATGTAGATCCGCATACGGGGCATTTCAATGGAATTTTTACTTCAACGGAACTTTTTAATCGTTTAGAAAGATCAACAGAAACTACTTTTGGAATTACATCTCCGCCTTTTTCTATAACAACCCAATCGCTCTCACGAATATCCTTACGTTTTATTTCATCAATATTGTGAAGAGTTGCACGGCTAATTGTAGAGCCGGCAAGTAATACAGGATCTAATTCGGCTACTGGTGTTAAGGTTCCGGTTCTTCCAACTTGCCAAGTGATTTTGTTTAATTTAGTATTTGCTTGCTTGGCCTTAAATTTAAATGCAACCGCCCATCTTGGAGATTTGGCAATGCTGCCAAGAATTTTTTGTTGCTGTAATGAATTTACTTTTATCACTACACCGTCAATTTCGTATGGTAATTCCGATCTTTTATTTTCCCAATTCCTGCAAAAAATTAAAACCTCTGATAAATCCTTACACAATTTGAAATTATTATTTACTCTGAGACCAAGTTCCTGAAGAAGCTTTAAATTTTCATATTGAGTTTTCATTCCTTCATTTTCGGAAAAGAAATAATATAAAAATATTTGAAGCGGCCGCTTAGCAACAACCTTGGGATCTTGTAATTTCAACGTGCCGGCAGACGAATTACGGGGATTAGCAAATGTTTTTTCACCGTTCATCTCGCGTTCTTCGTTCAATCTATTAAATGCTTCAACCTCCATATAAACTTCCCCGCGAACTTCAAATTCTGTTAGTTTCATTTTTAGTGAGTGCGGTTTTTTAATTGTTAAAGGCACAGCACGGATTGTCTTAACATTATTAGTAACCTCTTCGCCAATTGTGCCGTCACCGCGTGTAGCAGCAACATTTAACTTACCATTTACATAACGTAAACTAATTGAAAGACCGTCAATTTTAAGTTCACATACATACTCTGGTTTTTCACCTTTAGGTAAACTTTCGCGCACTCTTCTATCAAAGTCATATAATTCTTCTTCACTATATGTATTAGACAGACTTAACATCGGAATTTTATGCTTAACAGGTTTAAATTCTTTGGTTAGATCTGATCCCACTCTCTGTGTTGGAGAATCGGGTGTGATGAATTGGGGGTTGTCCTTTTCGAGACGGATTAATTCATTAATGAGTTGATCATATTCAAAATCGGGAATTAACGGTTGAGCAAGAACATGGTAGTTATAATCATGTTCTCTAATAAGCTCGCGAAGTTCTTCAATTCTTTGTTGGGGATTTTTTTTCATTCTTCGATTGTGGAGCTATTGTATAGTAGCGAATATTATCGGGAGTAATAAAAAGATTTCTTATTTCTCCCGGTTTGCCAATGTTTTCAATTTCCTTGTTATTAAAAAATATTTTTACTAAGCCGGCATTACCAACACTAACACTAAAACTTTTTGTTGAAGAAAAATTTAATCTTGTGTTTGCTTGAACAATATTCTGATGAACGGTTTTTCCATCTGTCGTAACTTTAACCCAAACACGTGCAGTTGCTAATACAGATAGACGTAAACTATCATTTGCAACAGCTTGTTTTTCTATAACATCTGAAGTTTGTGAAGTCGTTTGATTTTGTGACGATTTATCCATTTCAAATCTTTGCGTGTTTTCTGCACTAGTTCCCTGATCAAATTTTTCTTGAATAATTTCGGGGGATGAATTTTGGAAGAAAGCAAAGTAAATGACAATCAGTGCAACAAATAATACAGATCCGCCAATAATATAATTCAGTTTCAAACTCTTAGCTGTTTTTTCCGGTTCAACTGTTGCAGGTTGAAGTACTTCTGCAGAATCGAATTTCTTTGTCTCAGGTGTCTCTTGTAGTTCAACCGGATCTTCTTTAATCACAGATTCCAATTGTGTTTGCGGTTTTTCTTCAGGTTTTCCTAATCTAGCAATATCAAATTTTTGCAAAATTTCTTTTGAATTTAGATCAATTGTTGATGCAAATTCCTTAATGAAAGCGCGGATATAAATTTCAGGAAGAATATCAAAGTTTGCATCTTCAATCGCTTGAAGAAATTTAGGATCAATCTTTGTTTTTGCTGATACTTGAGATAAAGATATTTCTTTAACTTCGCGGGCTGCTTTTAATTCATCAGCAAATTTTTTTAAGGCCTCTGTTGCCATTGAGTTAACTTAATTCTTAATAACTCTTTTCTAATTTTGCCGCAAATGAACCGTCAAGTCCGTGTAAATGAGGTAAAGTTCTAACGCAGCCATTTTCATCTATTAGTTCAACTGATAGCGTATTACCGGGATTAATCAATTTAAAATTAGGAAAATCCGCTAAGAATTTTTTTATGATTTCAAAATTCTCTTCGGGTTCAATAGTACATGTGCTATACACCATGTAACCGCCCTTTCTTAATAATGATGCGCCCTTCTTCAGTAACTCATATTGAATATTAACAATTTTTCTGATATCCCCCAAGTCTCTTTTCCACTTTAGATCAGGTTTTTTCGTTAATGTCCCCAATCCGGAACAAGGTGCATCAACTAATACTCTATCAAATCCATCTTCGTCTTCATATTCATTAGCATCAACTGTAATTGTTTTTACATTAGTCACTTTAAGTCTATTTAAATTCTTCTGTAGTATTTTAAGTCTGCTTTCAAATCTGTCTAAGGCAATAATTTCTCCTGAGTTTTGCATTACATCGGCGATGAATGCTGTTTTACCACCCGGAGCGGCACATAAATCCAAAACTCTCATACCTGGTTTTACATCTAATAATTTAACAGGTAGTCCGGTACTTTCATCTTGAACCGTAAAGTAACCTTTATGAAAATATTCCCAATCAGTAATATTTGAAAGTGCACTTAGCTTAACAAATTCAGTCAAAAATTTTCCATTTGTAAATTTTAATTCAACGCTGTTAAGTAAAGAACTCATTTCTTCATAATTAGAAACTAATCCGTTAACACGAATGGTCAATAAAGGTTTATTGTTATTCGAAATTAACAATTTCTCGGTTTCATCTTTTCCATATCTATTGATCCATCTTTTGACCATCCAACTAGGATGAGAGTAATAAGCGCTGAAGTATGCAATTATATCTTCATTAGGATCAGGATAACGAATTGCATCTTTACTTCGAATAATATTTCTTAACACAGCATTAGTTAAATCAGCCGGTTTTTGACCTTGAAGTTTTTTTACAAAATCTACTGCTTCGTTAACTGCTGCATAGTCAGGGACTTTATCAAGAAATAAAATTTGATACAAAGCAACACGCATTGCGTTCTTAACGTTTGGAATGCATTTGGAGAATTGTCCCTTGTAAAATCCATTAAGTACCCAATCAATTCTACCAAGCCAGCGAGTAACACCATGAACAATTTCGAAGAGTAATGATTTATCAAGACCTGAGAGGTTGGAATTTTTTATTTCTATATCTAGGAGTTTATCAAGGTATGCATCTGTTCTATCAATGCGGTTGAGGATTTTTACAGCATGTCCTCTAACGCCCTGATAAAGATTGAGTTCAAATGATTCTGTATTCTGTTCCATATCAAACAATAATTTTAGGTGCTTGTAAATTAATTAATCTAAAATTGAAACCGGTAGGGGTATTTAAAAAGCAAAAGGGCTGATAATACAGCCCTCTAACTGAAAGCTGAAAAATTTATGCTTCTTTCAAACCATATTTTTTCTTGAATCTTTCTACTCGTCCGGTGGAATCTACAATCTTTTGTTTACCGGTAAAGAAAGGATGACAATTCGAACAAAGCTCAATCTTAATACTGCTAACTGTTGAACGTGTTACAAATGTATTTCCGCAAACACATGTAACTTCGCATCTCTTATAATTTGGATGAATACCTTTTTTCATTTACTACAACTTCCTTGATTATTTTGGGCACAAATTTAGCTATGCCGGGGCTAAAAAACAAACTGCTAATGCTTTGATTAAGCTTATTTTTGAACCTTTTTTAATGAATCGGCTTTCAATTGCGCTTTTTTGATTGAGTCAACAACGGCACGATACCGGTCTAACGTTTTTTTGTCAGGCTTTTCTGAAACAATAAATCCATCATATGGCGAAGGTTCTTCACCGTTGTTCACAATATTCCCTCTGTTTGTATTACTTTGGTTCTTGTTAGATCCTGAAATGTAGTCATCAAGTTTGATTGACCTTGAATCATTTAACGGAGAAAGTGCACGAGGTCTTGTCGTTGGATTATTCGATCCTAACAGTGATGTTGAGTTAGATTGTAATTTGGTGTCTGAAGGAACAGATTGCTGACTGTTCAATTTATTCTTATCTGATAAGGAATTATTAACCGCGGATTGGTTATCCTGCAGTTTGCTCTGCTGTAATAACTGATTATTATTTTCCTGTGATGACGGAAGAAAAATAAAAAAGAGAATAATTACCGAAACAACTGCAGCCGAAGGTGCGAGAAATTTTATCCAATTAAACTGGGGTTCTCTTTCATTAACAGTACCGAAATTCTTGTTTTGAATACGTGTGGACAGATTGTACTCAAAATTATCCGGTGCTTTAATCTTGGGTAAGTCTTTAAGATCTTTTAACATTTTTGAAAATTTGTTTTCTTCTTCATTGTAGATTTTTTTCATAAGCTACTCTCTGTAGATATGTTTCAAAAGTTTTTGTAATTGTGCTCTTCCGCGATTTATTCTTGATTTAACAGTGCCTATCGCGAGTCCTGTAATTTCTGAGATTTCTTCGTAAGAAAGATCTTGTATATCTCTTAAGATTACAACCTCACGATAAACAGGTTTAACTTTCAATAAAGCATTCTGAATAATCTCATTGCGTATTTCACCATCTGCTGCTTTATCCGGAGCTAAAAACATTTTGTCTTCAATCTGAGGAGATCTTTCATCATCACCATTATCAATCGAAAAAATAATTCTTCGTCGTCTTCGTTTCAATTCATTCTTAGCAAGATTACCGGCGATTGTATATATCCACGTTGAAAATTTTGCAAAAGAACGATATGAATCTTTATTCAAATAAAACTTTATCATTGTATCTTGAACAACATCTGTACAAATATCGCGATCACCAACAAACCGGTAAACAAAATTCATTAAAGGGTCCTTGTAACGCTTAACTAAAATGTCGTAAGCTTCAGGAGTGTTATTATCCTGATACTCTTTAATTAATTCTTCATCCGAAAATTCTGTCAGGTGCTTATTCAACGAAAATTATACCCTTTTTAAATAAAAATGTTTCAAAATTTTAGATTTTTATTTTAGCTAGCCAATAAAAAAATGCTATAATTGACTAGGAAACAATAGTTGATGTTACTTCCTCACCTAAAATTTCACCAATTAACATTAATAAAACAGTACGATTGTCTGTAGCGGTCGTTTTTACAGCTAAATCTGCATTTAATAAAGCTCTGGAAGCATTAAGAAGTCGTTCATCAGACATAAGATATTTTGCTTTTTTACAATTAAAATAATACCCCCAGCTAACACCAACCAGTTTAACTGCTTCATTATCGCTGACTTTTGATCTGATTAGATCCGTAATTTGAGCTACTGTAAGAACGAATTTTGCCAGCATGTTTACTATAAAAACTATTTCAACTCCGGCATCCAATAAATTGTAAGCAACTTCTATAGCCCTCGATTTATCACCTTTTCCAATCGAATCTTGTAAATCAAATATTGAAAATTCTTTAGTCGGAGAGGAAATTTTTTTGATATCTTCATATGTAATTTCATTTTTGCCGTTCAAGTAATCAATTATTTTCGGGAATTGCATTTCAAGCAACGATTTATCTTCGCCGACAATTTCAATCAGAGCCCTTGCATTATCTTGTGAAAAATTTACTCCAAGTTTTTTGTTCTTTTTCACAACCCAGTCAACTAATTCTTCACCCGTAGCAACGCGTGCTTCAAAGAGTTCTTTTTTCTCCAATAATTTTGAGTATGGTTCTTTTGAAATGTCCGAAATTTTCCCGGATTGAATAACAATAAGTACAGTGGATTCCGACGGATTTTTAACATATGCGGTAAGTTCTTTTTTATCAGCAAATTTCTCAAAGTTTTTTAGAATAATTAACTTCTTACCTCCGCCAAAAGGAAATGAATATGCAAGATCTAAAACTTGTGTAAGACTTAAATTCTTTTCAGCTGAAATGATCTCTCTATCAAAATCTGAGAGGAGAAGCGGTGTTACAGCTTTTTCTAATGTCTCAACTGCAAGATCTAATGTATATTGATCTTCTCCGCATAATAAATAAACCGGAAGAAGATTTTCCTTAGAAAGAAATTTTGCAATTTCAGTTATTGAGGGTAATTCTTTTTTTGCCATAGATATTTAAAAAATGTGTTTCTCTATAGTAACATTTTTCATAACAACTTCTTTTACCGGTTTATCACCACGACCGGTTTGGACATTACTAATTTGATAAACAATATCCATCCCATTTGTAACTTTACCAAAAATTGTGTGTTTCCTATCGAGCCATAAAGTTGGAGCTACTGTAATAAAAAATTGGCTTCTGTTTGTATTTGGGCCCGCATTTGCCATTGATAGAATTCCGGGCGTATTGTGATGCAAACTATTAACAAACTCATCTTCAAAATCTTTACCGTATATACTTTTTCCACCCATACCAGTACCGGTCGAGTCCCCGGTTTGAATCATAAAATCTTTTATTACCCGGTGAAAAATTACACCGTTATAATATCCTTCCAATGCTAAACCAACAAAATTTTTAACTGTTTTAGGAACTTCTTTTGCATATAGCTCGATTTCAATTTTTCCAAGACTGGTTTCGATTTTTGCAACAAGTTGCTCATTATCTTTAAGATTCATTAATGTATCCAAAGTGACTCCTTTATTATATTCATTATTAAGAATAATAGTTTTATAATTTCTCTGACACGAAAAAAACAAGTGCGTTATTAAAACGGCTAAAATTATCTTACGCAAAATTATTCTCTAACCATTAAGGTTGTAAAATATCTTTACTCAATAACAACAGTATTATTATGCCTACAATTACTCGGTATATTATAAAAATAAAAGTAGAATTCTTTTTTAAGTACCGAAGTAAAAATTCGATTGAAATATAACCAACGAAGGCGGAAAAAATTGTAGCCACAATTAGATTAATCATTTCCGCAGAGTGAATGTATTTGAGAGACTGATAAAACTCCAACAAGCCGCTGGCCGCGACCGCGGGAATGCTCATCAAAAAAGAGAATCGCGCAGCAGTTTCTCTTTTCAAGCCGAGAAATAATCCGGCTGTAATCGTTGTTCCGGAACGTGACGACCCCGGTATTAATGCAAATGATTGTGCAATACCGATAATTAATGCATCATACCATTTAATATCCTTTGTCTCACGCTTAAATTTTCCAAATTTTTCCGCAGTAGTAAGAATTATTGCAAGAATAATTAAACTTGCTGCTATTACATATAAATTTTTTGTCAATACTCCTTCAATGATATCCTTGAATCCTAACCCGATTACGGCAACAGGAATTGTTGCAATAACTAAATACCAACCCATTTTAGAATTAATTGTTTGTTCACTAAAATTTTTTCTGTTAAAAATATTATCGCTTAAAAAATCTTTTACAATAAGCAATAAATCATTCCTGAAAAAGATTAAAACCGCTATCAAAGTACCGAGTTGTATAACTGCAATAAATGCTGTCCAATGTTCGGGATGATCTGATGAAATAATATTCATCAACTTTCCCGTAATTGTTAAGTGACCCGTACTGCTAATCGGAAGGAATTCTGTAATTCCTTGTATGATTCCAAGAATTATAGCTTCAATTATATTCAATTTAATCCTTTACAATGTTAGAGTGATTCCTAAATAAATTCCGACTGAAATAGAATTCAAGTTTAATTTTTCACCGGAAGCATTATTTATAAGCGACTTGCTTCCATTTGATAACTCTCCGGGTAGATCATATCTAAGATCAACTCCGATCAACGCATAAAAATCTTTGCTGAGTAATGTGTTTCCAATTGCCCGCATTAAAAATCCTACGCCGGAAGCATTATAATTTGTACTTGTAAATACTTTTTCGCTAAGAGCAACATATCTGTAACCAAGTCCGCCACCAAATTTGAATTGATAACCGTTCCCGGGAATAACATAATAAGCTATAACACTTGGGCGATGTTGATTATAAGATATTTCATAAACACCGCCGTTTCCAATAGGCGTTGTGTAAGAATCAATTTGGAGATTATATTCAATACCAATTGCAAAGTTATCATGAATCTTATAATCGGCCTCGGTTTCAAATCCTACAGAACTTTTAAAAGTGGCTATTTGATTACCAGACGGAGCGTAATATGAATTAACATAATCTCGAAATGACGGCGAGGATTTAAAATCGAGACCCATCGCAAAATTCAAATCCCACTGAGCACCAATTTGGCTCAGAGATGCCAAAACAAAAAATAAAATCATCAGCCGTTTCATTTTTCATCCTTACCGGAATTAAAAACTGAAAGAAATGTTTCTTTCTGTAATCCCTTTTTCTCTCGTTGTCTGTTAACTACATAAATAAAAAAAAGTGTGGATAGAATGAACAATACATAATTAATAAAGTGTGTAAGAATAGCATATGCAGCGCTAATCTCATTGCCGAATAAGAATAATTGTGTAAGTACTAAAATAGAAATTGCATGGTAGGGTCCTGTTCCTCCTGGGGTTGGAATCATAACACCGAAGGAGCTGATTGTCATTAAAATCCAAGCCATCTTAAAAGTAACCGAACCGGAAGAATCCAATCCAAGTATATAAAAACCAACGTAAGAATTTAGTGCATATAAAAGGAGGATTAGAATTGTCCACACAACAATAAAAATAACATTTTTTGTTCCCTTTATACTGGAGAGTCCGTTTAAGAGAGTATCAAAAATTGATTTTACACGGCTTGCTACTTTATCGCTAAACTTTTTAGAAATTTTTATTAAACCATTTCTAAATATTTCTTGAAATTTTACCAAAAAAATTAAAAATATTGTAAAACAAAATATAAACGAGAAACCAATGATGAGTGAAGTTTTTAACCAAACAATTTTATCATACAGATTAGCCTGAAAAATACTTACGCTAATCAATGCAGCAAGTGCAAATGCTGCAATATCAATAATTCTTTCAACTACAATCGTACCAATAATCGTTGAACGGGAGATTCCTTCCCATTTGCCTAAAAATAATCCGCGGTATAATTCTCCCAGTCTGGGTACAACACAGCTAACTCCATAACTTACCATAACAGAACCAAAAAGATGAAACATTGAAACATCATTCTTTACGGAATAAATTATGTATTTCCATCTGATCGCTCTGGCAAGATGTGATAGAAAAAAAACAATCATATAAAGTATCAGAGGAAAGATCGCAGATCGCGCAATTATTAAAAACGATTCACTAAGATTTATACCTCTGAAAGCAAAATAAAGGAACAATATTGTAATTAGGATTGGAAAAGTATAACCGACAACCTTAGCGAGCTGATTATTATTTACGTTATCTGAGGTCAATAACTTGAGTCCCTTTGGGAATAGAAAAAGTAAACTTTGTATCAGGTAAATCTTGATTTATTTTAATCTCCGAAAACTGAAATGCATATCGCATTTCACCTCTGTCCATAACTTCTAATTTGTTAACCATTCCGTCTGCAGAAACCCAAATTTTTACAATCTTAAATTGAAGATCCTGGTCTTTTGGAATCATCTCAACTAAAACTTCTCCGCTCGCTACGGCTTCATCTTTAATTATTCGACTTTTACAAAGCGGCGGATATTCGAATATAAACTGTTCCAGCGAAAAAGAAGTTGGGTCATCGGATAAATTACTAATAACTACTCTGTTAAATCTTTTATCGTTATTCCAAATTATTTGACCATCGGAAACGATTAATTGTGATTTTAATTCAACAATAAATTTATTTTTCTTTTTATAAGAAAATTTGCCGTTTGCTTTTCCGGCATCTTTGCCTTGAGAATTAAAATAATTTTGAGAGAAGTTGGCCGTAAAATTATTTATTGAGTTAAACTTGTTCTGGATTTTTTTCAGTACATCGTTGGCCGATTGTGCAAAGATCAGTGATGATATTACAAAGAAAAGAAATATCAGTTTAGTTTTCATTTTATAACGATCTTAATATTGTTTCCAATTGTTCTTCACTTTCAACAATGACCTCGCGCGCTTTACTTCCTTCCGAAGGTCCAACTATCCCCGCTTGTTCAAGCTGATCTACAATTCTAGCTGCCCGTGAATATCCTAATTTTAATCTTCTCTGAAGTAAAGATACGGAACCTTGCTGATGCCGAACAATTACTCTTGCAGCGTCTTCAAACATTGGATCAAGATCATTCAGAAAATCACCGAGTGCTTCTTTCTTTTTATCATACAAAGACGGAAGGAAAAATCTTTTTGAAAATCCTTTTTGAACGTAAATGAAATTTGTAAACTTTTCAACTTCCTCAGTAGAAATAAATGCGTTTTGAATACGGATCGGCTTCGGCATTCCACCCGGTAAAAACAACATATCGCCTTGTCCTAACAATTGCTCGGCTCCGTTCATATCAAGAATTGTTCTCGAATCAATTTTGGTAGCTACCTGGTAAGCCATCCTTGCGCTGAAGTTTGCTTTTATAACTCCCGTAATAACATTAACAGAAGGACGCTGAGTTGCAAGTATCAAATGTATTCCAACTGCCCGGGCAAGTTGAGCAAGACGTGCAATAGGTTCTTCAACCTCTTTGCCGGAAGTAATCATGAGATCGGCAAGTTCATCAATAACTATAATTATATATGGAAGCTTGTGAAATTTCATTTCATCCGTGTCTTTAGGCCTTGATTTCGGATTCAGAACTTTTTTATTGTAATCAACAATATTTCTAACTCCAACTTTAGCAAGCTTATCATAACGTTTTTCCATTTCATACTCTACAGCTTTAAGAATAAGAAGGGCATTGGACGGATTGGTTATGATTTCTTCTTCAAGATCGGGCGAGACAGCAAGGAAATGTTTGCTTAATCTTTTATAGAATGAAAGTTCGATTTTTTTAGGATCAACAATTACAAATTTTACATCGGATGGATGTTTAGCATAAATTAAACTCGCAAGAATCATATTTATGCCGACACTTTTTCCGGAACCTGTTGAACCGGCAATCAGCATATGAGGCATCTTGGCTAAATCGGTAATATAAACTTCACCGGATATTGTTTTGCCCAATGCCATCGGTAATTCATCTTTTGATTCATTTAACTTTTTCAGTACCGAACTTGCTCTTACAATTGAGGCATGTGCGTTTGGAATCTCTACACCAATAGCACTCTTCCCGGGTATTGGTGCAATAATTCTGATTCCGCGGGCTGCCAGCGCTAATGCAATGTCATGTTCAAGACTTACTATGCGACTGATCTTCACTCCCGGAGCAGGAACAATTTCATAAAGAGTTACTACCGGTCCGGGTGTTACTGTTATATCATCAATTTGAATATCGAACAAAGCTAATTTATCTTTGAGAAGAGCCGCATTCTTCTTCAACTCGCTTTCATTAACTTTTATTTCTTCATCCCCAGGCGGAATTAACAGATCTAAGGTTGGCGGTGTATAATTTATTTTTTCATCCCACTGATCGGGCATAGCAGCTTCCGCATCTTTATCCACAGCAGGAATAATTTCGTCATCTTCCTTCGGTTTTGATTCTGCTTTTTTAGATTTAAACTGTTCACCTATTTTTTCAACGGCTTCGGGAAATTTTTCCGGCTGATCTTTTTTTACAATTGTAATTTTTGTTTCAGAAGACGTTTCATCTTCAGTATCTAATTCTTCATCTTTACTTTTAAACAGAGATCTTAATTTACTTTCACCGCGTAAACTTTTAATCTTAGAAAGATTCTCGTCCGATTTCTCTTCAGCAGGAGCTTTAATTTTTATTTCCTCATCAATATCTTCTCTACTGAAAAGACCTTTTAAAAATTCCCATAACGAGCTAAACTTAAAATCAAACGCAATTATCATTGTAACCAATATAGCTGTGCTTAGAAATATTATACTTCCTACGCCTCCCAGCAATCTGCTAATCACAGTTCCAAAGAAAAATCCAATTTTGCCTGATAGTTCATAGTAATCAGTCAAAAGAGAAATCTCAGGAGTGAATTGAATCATACCGAAAAATGTTGAGAGTAAGATTCCCATTACCATTAAAAAGTTGGAAAGGTACAAAGCGAGTTTATACTCGTTAACCTTGCGCAATATAGAATAGCCCCAAATAAACATTATTACCGGGAATATTATAGAAAAGTAACCAATGGTTGAACGGATCAAAAAATGGGAAACATATGCACCTAATATTCCAAGCCAATTATGTGTGGTTGCAGCTTTATTTGCTAATTCGGGATTAGAGCCAAATCCAAAGAGATCTAAAAATTTATATGAGAAATATGATTCATCATATCTTGAGTAAGTAAGGATGCTTAAAAAAACTAGAAGTGCAAGTATAACTAAGAATATACCAAGCAGTTTTTTTTTCTTTTCCGGAGAAACAACAAAAAAATTTTCTCCTAATGAAGAAGAATTTTCTTTTGATTTATTTTTCTTCGGCATTTTTATAAAGTTTTGGGTTCGTTAACGTTATTGTTAGTCGGTGCGGCTGTTTCTAATTTCTTAATTGCACCAGATAGATAATACGGAATCATATCTGTAGTTCCAAACTGAGCACATTCTTTGATATCTGCAGAAAATCCATTTTCAACCAAAAGTTTACCGTGCTCGGTTTGCTTTAACATCTTTGCAATACTTTTTCCAAAAGATTTATATAGAACCAAACTGGCTCTTCCTGAATCAGCTATTTCAACAGCCTTATCAACTTTTTGCAGTTCACTAATTAAATTGCCGGCGCAAACTGCATCTTCCATATTGAAGTTACCGCTTGTACCACCGCAAACAATTTCTACATCTTTATTAAGTTTTAAGAGCTGATCTGCAATTGCGGGCAGGTTATTAAAACAACAGATATAAAGATTTTCAGAAAATTTTGCCTTTACAATTGCTTTAGTGCCGTTAGTCGTATAAAGAATAATTGATTTACCGGAAACGATTTCAGGTTTATATTCTAATGGAGAATTACCTAGATTAAATCCTTCGACCTTTTTTGTATTGCGCTCACCGCCAAGAATTGTCTGTCCGCCAAATGCGTTACCGGAAACTTTCATAGCAAAATCAACAGTGCCAACCGGAATAACTTCGCGAGCACCGTTTTTAAGTGCCGTAACAATTACCGTTGAAGCGCGTAAGACATCTATTACAACTGAGGTTTTACCTGTAAAGTAAAGTTCATCAAATTGTTGGGTAGTATAATGGACGTTAATTTTCATATTAGTTTTTCACAAAAGGTAGTTTAGTAATTATAGCAGGAACTTCCTTGCCCCGAATTAAAAAATTTATTTTGCCGCCTTCTTTAGCGTGCTGAACTTCAACATAACCCAATGCAATTGCCTTTTCAAGTATTGGACTTACCGTTCCGCTTGTAATATGCCCCACAATTTTTCCATCTACCGATAAATCATAACCATGTCGTGGAAATGCTTTCTCACTAGATACAATGGGGACTAATTTTCTTTTCACACCTTCTTCTTTTACCTTAACCAAAATATCTTTAGAAATAAATTCTTGTTTTTTTAATTTGGTAATCCAGCCAAGTCCGGCCTCTAAAGTATTTGTGGTTTGATCAATATCGTTTCCATATAAACAAAAACCCATTTCCAGACGAAGAGAATCACGGGCACCTAAACCAACAGGCTGAATATCATATTCTTTACCATGTTTGAATAATGCATTCCAAACTTTTTCTGCATCAGCTTCATTACCTTTAAAATATAATTCATACCCAAGTTCGCCGGTATATCCTGTGCGGGAAATGATCATATCAATTCCTGCAACTTTAGCAAAGAAGAAGTGATAGTATTCTAAATCCAAAGGTTTATCACAAATTTTTTGAATTACATTTTTCGAGTTTGGTCCCTGTACTGCCAGCAGAGAATATTCGTCACTCTCATCATCAATTTGAACACCGAACTTATTATTCTCCTTCATCCAATTAAAATCTTTATCCTTGTTAGAAGCATTAACTACAAGTAAAAATTCTTTCTCATTAATTCTATAAACAAGAAGATCGTCTACAATACCTCCGTCAGGATAACACATAGCAGAGTACTGAACTCTTCCGTTTGTAAGAAGAGATGCATCGTTGACTGTAACATGCTGAACAAATTCCAACGCTTTGTCTCCCTTAATAAATACTTCCCCCATGTGGGAAACATCAAACACTCCGACTGAAGTACGAACTGCTTTATGTTCCGCTATGATAGAAGAATATTGTACAGGCATACTATAACCGGCAAAATCTACAATTTTTGCACCAAGCTTTTCGTGAATCGAATAAAATTTTGTTTTTTTCATAACAGTCATTGATTTAATTTTTTCCAATCGCTTAAGAATTTTTCGAGACCCAAATCGGTAAGCGGATGTTTAAATAATTTATTAATTACATCAAACGGCATTGTTGCAACATGCGCACCCATTAATGCCGCATCAACTAAGTGAAGCGGATGACGGATGCTTGCAACAAGAACTTGAGTTTTAAAATTATAATTATTGTAAATCTGAACAATCTGTTGAATTAATTCCATACCGTCATGGCTTATATCATCCAATCGCCCGACAAATGGAGAGATATAAGTTGCACCTGCTTTTGCGGCAAGTAATGCTTGCGAAGGCGAGAAGCACAAAGTAACATTTGTATTTATTCCTTCCCCGCTTAAAGATTTAACTGCTTTGATTCCTTCTTTAATCAGCGGAACTTTAACAACAATATTTTTATGGATTTTTGCAAGCTTATGCGCTTCCTTCATAATTCCGTCGTAATCGGTTGAAACAACTTCTGCACTTATTGGTCCGTCAACTATTTTTACAATTTCATTTAGAAGTTCGAGGAAATTTTTTCCTTCCTTTGCAACCAGAGACGGGTTTGTTGTTACGCCATCCAGCAAACCGTAAGAAGCGGCTTCTTTAATTTCATTTATATTGGCTGTATCTATAAAGAATTTCATAATATTCTCTAACTATATTAATAAATAATTTGTTATCTGAAAATTAACAAAAATTGATCTTAATTATTGGGTTAGATTTTCTCCTAATTAAAATCGTTGGTTATATCAATACCTGTTTTAGTTGCTAAGAAATAATAATTCTGAGGATTTATTTTTTCTTCTTCTTGAAGTTTTATTTTTACAAAATATTTTAATTGGAATTTCGTTAGTCGGGATATAAATCCTTCCCTAAGTTTTAATCCGAGTGAAGGATGTACTTTCAATGTTAACGATTTGGATTTTCCTTCAACATGATAACGTTTTAACCAATGTTCAATTTCATGAATCAGATTTGACTTTTTAGTAAGCAAACCTGTACCTGCACAATACGGACAAGCATCATTCATAGATTGTACAATATTTTCCCGGATTCTTTCGCGCGTAATTTGCATTAATCCGAATTCCGTCATCGGAAGCATTGCAATTTTAGCACGGTCTTTTTTAAATTCTTTTTTCAGCTCATCATAAATCTTTTTACGGTTCTTTTCATCTTCAAGATCTATGAAATCTACGACAATTAATCCCCCGATATCGCGCAGCCGTAACTGACGAACGATTTCGCGTGAAGCTTCCAAATCCGTTTTAAGAGAATTAAGTTCTTGTTCTTTTTTAGCCGCATAACGACCGCTGTTCACATCAATAACAACCATCGCTTCTGTATGTTCAATTACAATGTGTCCTCCGCTTGGCAAAGAAACTTTTCGCCCCATCAACCCTTTGATCTGTTCATCAATCTTGAATGCTTCAAAAATGGGTTCATCTTGCTTAAATAATTCTATTCTATCAATAAGTTCCGGTTGAATGAACTGAACATAGTTGCGTACTTCTTTATATAACTTTTTTGAATCAACAAAAACTTTTGAAACATCAGGGGTGAACAAATCTCTTATCACACTGATTGTAGTGCTAAGATCTTTATATAGAAGTGCTGGTGGTTCTTGTTTCTTTGCATCTTCCTGCATGTCTTCCCAAATCTTAACAAGATACCTCAAGTCACCGGAAAGCGCTTCTTCAGTTTGATCTTTAGCTGCGGTTCTAATTATCAATCCGCAGTTGGAAGGAATTATTCCACGGGCAATTCTTCGTAATCTTTTCCGCTCTCTAAAATCATATATCTTCTTTGAAACACCGACTTTATTATCTAATGGAAGAAGGACACAAAATCTGCCCGGAATAGAAATGGAAGACGTACATCTTACGCCTTTATCCTTAACAGGTTCTTTAATAATCTGAATTAATATTGATTCTCCTTTATGCAGCTTAGGAATTTGCCTCTGTTCTCGATGATCGTGTTTATCTTTATCTCTTGCCGGTGGTTTTTGTTCCTGCGGTTGAGTTTGAACAGGAGTTTGATCTTGAGTTTGTGCTTGCGGTTCAGTTTCTTCTTCATCTGTTCCGTCATCAGCTTCCTCATCTTCATCAAGCATATCTTTTAATGCGTCTGTACGGTCGCCAATATCTGAGAAGTGAAGAAAGGCATCATGCTTTAATCCTATGTCAATAAATACTGCACGGATACCGGGTAATACCCGGGCAACTTTTCCTAAAAATACATCTCCCACCATTCTTCTTTTTTCCGGATGATCCACGAAGAAATCAACCAGATTGTTGTCTTCAGTTATCGCAACATGGTTCTGCGATGTAGAAGAACTAATAATTATTTCTTTATTCATTTAAAAACCTTTTTAGTTCTTATCCAAGCGGACTAATATTTTGATCAGTCAGCCAGAATAGAACTTTCTTTTGAAATTTTTTGTGGATCTCTTCCTTAATATGTATTTCTTTTGAACTACTCATTATTCTTTCGGCGTGATCACTAATGAGTTCACGAAGAGTATCCAATTTTTTTACAGAAAATATTTTTTCTAGAAGAGAATTAATTCCGGTATAATTTTTAAAATACCAGATTGAATGTTTTTTAGCTTTATCTAAAGCCAATAGTTCACCAAATTCTTCTTCCAAATTTTTTATATGTTTTAACAATGTGTCTCTAACAACAAATGCATCCGGTTCTCCGGGATCAATTCCTTTTTCCATTAAAACTTGGAAACGTGAAAATATAAACGGATTACCTAACGCGCCCCTTGCAATCATTGCAGAATCACAACCGGTTAAATCAATCATTTCTTTAACGTCGTGAGGTGTAAACATTGATCCATTACCAACCACAGGAATATTTACTGCTTCTTTAACTTTTTTAAGCCAGCTCCAGTCGGCGTTCATATCATATTTATCCGCGCGCGTTCTTGCATGAACAAAAATCAAAGCACCGCCGTTATCTTCTACTGCTTTTGCATTTTCCAAAACATTTACAGCCGATTTATCCTTTCCCAATCTAAGTTTAACCGATATTGGAACGCCGTTTGACCCGGCTACCATTTTACGAACCAGGCTGGAAAGTATTTTAGGATCATCTAATAATGCTGCGCCCATTTTTTTAGAACAAACTTTATCAACGGGACAGCCGCAATTCAGATCAATTAAGTCGGGATTCATTTTAGAAATTTCTTTTACTGCTTCAAACAATGTTTCCGGGTGGTTTCCTAAAATTTGAACGCCGATTGGTTTTTCAGAACGGTTAAATGAGAAATGACGAAGGGTTTCAAAATTATTTTTTACAACGCCGTCCGCACTTACCATCTGAGTAAAAGTCATTCCCGCTTGCTGCTCTTTACATATTTTTCGAAAAGAAGAGTCGGTAACCTCAGCCATTGGGGCTAAAAATAGTTTTCTGCCTATATCGAGATTTCCGATTTTCATTTAATAACTCTTTCCAAAATTTCCAAAAAACACTTTGTATAATAAAGATGAATCCCAAATAAATTGGGATTCATCTTTAATTATTCTTTTTCTTCAGAATCCTGATTTACAGATTCATTCAATAATGCTTTTCTAGAAAGAGAGAATTTACCGCCTTCAATTGCAAGTAATTTAACTTTTACCATTTCTCCTTCTTTCAAAACATCTGTTACTTTATTTATTCGCTTGTTATCTATCTGTGAAATATGCAGAAGTCCTTGCGTGCCGGGTAGAATTTCAACAAAGGCACCAAAGTCCGTGATCTTCATAATCTTGCCGGTATAATTTTTTCCAACTTCCGGTTCTGAAACAAGTAGTTTAATATATTCCTTAGCAGCTTTTGCAAGTGTTGCATCTTGTCCTGCAATGCTAACCGTTCCGTCTTCTTCAATATTAATATCAACACAAAAATCTTTCTGCATCTTCTGAATAACTTTTCCACCCGGTCCTATAACTGTACCGATTTTTTCTGTTGGAACCTTGGTAGTAAAAATTCTGGGCGCGTAGTTGGAAATATTTGGTTTTGCATCAGAGATTGCTTCATTCATGATTCTAAGAATATGCAATCTTCCTTCTTTAGCTTGAGCCAATGCTTTTTCCATAATCTCGTATGAGATACCCTGTATTTTAATATCCATCTGTAAACCGGTAATTCCGTTTTCTGAACCTGCAACCTTGAAATCCATATCGCCGAGATGATCTTCGTTTCCAAGTATGTCGGATAGAATTGCAAACTTTTCGCTTTCTTTAACAAGTCCCATTGCAATTCCAGCTATAGCAGATTTAACCGGAACCCCGCCTTCCATTAACGCTAATGAACCTGCACAAACAGTTGCCATAGATGATGACCCGTTCGATTCAAGAATATCAGAGTTCAAGCGAATGATGTAAGGGAATTTTTCTTCGGCAGGAATAATATTTTTAAGAGAACGCTCTGCCAAATTTCCGTGTCCGACTTCTCTTCTTCCCACACCGGAAAATCTTCCGGTTTCACCAACGCTGAACGGCGGAAAGTTGTAATGAAGAAGAAACCGTTTTTTATATTCAGGTTGAAGTCCGTCAATAATTTGTTCGTCGCCTTTAGCACCTAAAGTTAAAGTTGTTAAGCTTTGAGTTTCTCCGCGTGTGAAAAGAGCAGTTGCATGCGGTCTTGGTAAAATTCCAAGTTCGATTGTTATCGGTCTTATCTGTGTAGTATTTCTTCCGTCAAGACGTAATCCTTCATCAAGAATTCTTTTTCGCATCAAATCTTTTTCCATATCATGCAGGATTTCTTTGATTGCCGTTTCCTGTTCAGGATATTTTTCAGCCAGTGCGGCAAGAACTTCATCAGTTAATGCATGGTTTTGTGCCGATCTTTCTTCTTTTGCTAAGACTGATGAAACAATCGCTTTGAATTTATCATGTGCAAGCGCTGTAATATCATTGAATAAATTTTGATCAACAACTTTTTCGGCAATTTCTAACTTAGGTTTACCGCAAAGTTGTCTTAGTTCTTTCTGGACTTCGATAATTTTTTTGATTTCTGTGTGGGCAAATTTGAGTGCATCAAGCATAACTTGTTCGCTTAATTCTTTTGCCTCACCTTCAACCATCATAATTGAACTTTCAGTTCCAGCTACAACTAATTCAATATCACTTAACTCAATTTCCTGAAGTGTTGGATTTACAACAAACTCGCCGTTGATTCTTCCAACTCTAACTTCACCGATCGGTTCAAGAAACGGAATATCAGAAACTGCCAAAGCTGCCGAAGCTCCGCAAGCTGCAATTACATCCGAATCATTTTCACTATCGTATGAATATACGAATGCGGCAACTTGAGTATCATTTCTATAATTATCAGAGAAGAGCGGACGAATCGGGCGATCAATCAAGCGTGCACTAAGGATTTCTTTATCAGTAGGTTTCCCTTCGCGCTTAAAAAATCCGCCGGGAATTTTTCCCGCAGCAAAAGATTTTTCTCTATACTCAACGCTGAGCGGAAAGAAATCAACATCCGGTCGCAATTCTCCTGCTACAGCAGTAACTAAAACCATTGTATCGCCGTAGCGAACCATAACAGCGCCGTTAGCCTGTTTGGCAAGTTTTCCTGTTTCAAAAATTAATTTTTGTTTTCCTATTTGTACTTCTTTGGTATATACCATTTAGAAACTCCATTACTTTCTTATGTTCAATTCTTTAATTATGCTACGGTATTTTTCTATGTTTTTACTTGCCAGATAATCAAGCAGCCTTCTTCTTTTTCCAACCATCTGCATTAAACCCCGTCTTGAAGCATGATCTTTTGTATGCGCTTCGAAATGACCGGTGAGACGATTAATTTCTTCCGTTAATAATGCGATTTGAACTTCGGCAGTTCCGCTATCTTTTTCACTTTTACCGAATTTTTTAATGATCGCAAGTTTTTCTTCTTTTGACAAAGACATTGTGTTACTCCTTAAGTTGATTATTCGATAAAACCCCAGAATTAGCCCCGCCCTCAGCGGGATAAACCGGGATTTATTAGTTAATTAATTTTCTATAAACTTTTGTGCTGCTTTTTTGTCAGTTTCAATTTGATGAATCAGATCTTCCTTTGTTTCAAATTTCTTTTCATTACGAAGACGTTTTAAAAATTCTACTTTAAAATATTTTCCGTAAATATCTCTGTCGAAATTTAAAATATGTACTTCGGAAACCACTTCATGTTTATTTTCAAATGTTGGTCTAAAACCTATATTCATAATTCCAAAGTGAGTTTCATTTTCAAGCAGACATTTAACAATGTACACACCGTTCATCGGTATCGCTTTTTTCCCATCGTCCGGCTGAATGTTTGCGGTTGGAAATCCCAGCAGACGTCCGCGCTGCATCCCTTTAACAATAATACCTGCTAATGTATAATTTCTTCCAAGCAGTAATCCTGCTTTTTCAATATCACCTGCAAATAATGCATTTCTAATTTTAGTACTGCTGATAATCTCACCATTCAACATTTCCGGCGGTACAGCAATTACTTCCAAATTGTAAATCTTTCCAACCTCACGTAATTTTTTTTCATCGCCCAAACGGTCTTTTCCAAATTTATGATCGTGCCCAATTACCATATGTGATGCACCGATCTTTTCAATAAGATATTTCTTTATGAACTCATCTGATGTTAATCGAGAAAATTCTTTTGTAAAGTTTATTACCATCAAATTCTCAATACCAATCTTTTTAAGAACTTCTTTTTTTTCATCCAACGATGTTAATATTTTCAAATCAAAATCTTTTGAGATCACGGAACGCGGATGCGGTTCAAAAGTAATTACAAAACTTGTCCCGTTACTTCTCTTAGAAAGTTCAAGAACTTTCTCAAAAATTTTAATATGTCCGTTATGTAAACCGTCAAACGAGCCGACGGTTACAGCCGCATTTTTTATTTTTAAATATTCAGAAGTATCTGTATAAACTTTCATTATGCTATTTCAGGTTCAGCAATAAAATAATTTTTCGCAAATTTTTTGAATTCATCAATTGATAAAGCTTCATCTACATCAAACTCGCCAATATGTGTGCGCCGTAATTCTTTAAGATAAGCTCCGCACCCAAGCTGTTCACCAAATTCACTTGCAAGAACTCTTATATATGTTCCTTTAGAACAAGTTATCTCAAAGAAGATATCAGGAAGATCAATTTTTTCAATTTCAAATTTTGATATAAAAACTTCACGCAATTCACGTTCAACTTCAATTCCCCGTCTTGCTAAACGATACAAAGATCTGCCGTTTCTTTTAACCGCAGAATACATCGGCGGTGTTTGAAATATTTTTCCGGTGAATTTATCACGCACCCGATAAATTTGATCTTCGGTTATGCCGTCAAAATTATTCCTTGTGTCAAAATCTGTCTCTGTATCAAATGAGCGCGTTGTTCTTCCAAGAGTAATGATGCCCTTATACGTTTTTTCAAGATTTTGAATCTCCGGAATTTTTTTTGTCATTTTTCCGGTACAAACAATCATCAATCCTGTTGCCATCGGATCAAGCGTTCCTGCATGTCCAACTTTTCTAACACCAACTGTTTCTCTAACTCTATAGACACAATCGAACGCACTTTTTAACAATGCTTTATCAAAAAGAATAATTTCACCGTCAACAAAGTTCGGATCAATTTCAGTTATTGTGTTTTTCGTTATCGCTTTCATGAATTTTTTTGAACAAATCTTCCATTTTTTCTACGTAGTCCAGAGTATCATCTATAAAAAAGTGAAGTTCAGGAACAAATCTAACTTGTATCCTTCCGGCTAATTGTGTTCTGATCATTCCTTTTATTTCATTTACTCTATCCAGAACTTGAGTGCGTTTCTCTTTATCATAAACTGATAAATAAACTTTAGTATGCTTCAAATCCGGACTCATCTTTACGTTCGTAACGGTAATCATTCCGAAAGTAGGATCCTGAACTTTGTGAAGAAAAATCAAACTCAATTCTTCTTTAATCAAACTTGAAACTTTATCTATTCTGTGAGTCATTACTCTAATTTCTTTTTTGTTTCGATCATTTTATATGCTTCGATTATATCGCCGACTTTAATATCATTAAAGTTTGCAATGCTGAGACCGCACTCATAACCTTTTTCAACTTCTCTTACATCATCCTTAAATCTTCTTAACGAACTGATCTCACCTTCGTAAACAGCTATTCCCTCTCTGAACAATCTAACCTTATTAGTTCTGTTAATCCTTCCATCCTGAACTGAACATCCAGCAACAGTTCCCGCCTTCGGAACTTTGAATGTATCGCGAACTTCTAAAGTTGCAACAACTTCTTCCGATACAACAGGAGAGAGTAAACCTTCAAGAGCAGATTTTACCTCGTTGATTGCATCATAAATAACGTTGTAGAGACGGATGTCTACTTTTTCAGCTTCAGCAAGTTTTCGTGCATTTGTATTCGGGCGGACATGGAATCCTACTATAATGGCACCGGATGCTGCGGCCAAAAGGACATCACCTTCTGAAATTGCACCAACTCCTTTGTGAATAACACGAACAGAAACTTCTTGATTTGATAATTTCATTAATGAATCTGATAATGCTTCAATAGAACCGTCCACATCACCTTTAACTATTACAGGAAGTTCTTTAAATCCGCCATAACTAATTTGACTTGCAATTTCATCAAGAGTAATATGATGAACTTGACGATGATCCTGTTCGCGTTTCAACTGCATACGTTTCAAACTAATTTCTCGTGCTTCTCTTTCAGATTCCGCAACTGTAAAATTATCACCTGCTTGAGGTGCGGATTCAAATCCAAGTACAAGTACAGGTGTTGATGGTCCGGCTTCAAAAACTTTTTTGCTGCGTTCATCAAACATTGCGCGTACACGTCCGTGTACAACTCCGGCAATGAACGGATCGCCAATTTTTACCGTGCCTTTTTGAACAAGAACTGTGGCTGTAACACCTTTTCCTTTATCAAGCTGAGATTCAATTATTGTTCCTCGTCCCAATCTTTCCGGATTTGCTTTTAACTCCAATAATTCCGCTTCAAGAGCAATTTTTTCTAAAAGAACATCAACATTTTTTCCGGATTTGGCGGAGATTTCAACACACTGATATTTTCCTCCCCATTCTTCAACCAAAACATTTCTATCGGCAAGTTGCTGCTTAATTTTTTCTATGTTGGAATTTGGTTTGTCAATTTTATTGATAGCAATTATTATTGGAACGCCAGCTGCTTGAGCATGATTGATAGCTTCAACAGTTTGAGGCATCACGGCATCATCTGCAGCTACAACTAATACTACGATATCTGTAACTTTAGCACCGCGTGCACGCATAGCAGTAAATGCTTCGTGACCGGGAGTATCGAGAAATGAAATTTGTTTTCCATCTTCGGTGATAACTTTGTATGCACCGATGTGCTGAGTTATTCCGCCGGCTTCTCCAGCAACAACATTAGCTCTGCGGATGTAATCGAGTAATGATGTTTTACCGTGATCAACGTGACCCATAATTGTAACTACAGGCGGACGTGGTTTTAGTGATTCTACACTATCAGGAACATCCGCATCTATATCAGCTTGATAAGCAGCCTGAAGTTCAATTTCAAATCCGAACTCATCAGCAACAAGAGTAATTGTATCAACATCAAGACGTTGATTTATTGACACCATCAATCCTAGTGAAATACATTTTGAAATTACATCACTTACTGAAACTCCCATAAGATTTGCAAGTTCATTAACAGCAATGTATTCGGTAACCTGAATTTTTGTTTTATCTAATTCTTTCTGTTGAAGAATTTGATCTTGAATATCCTGTTTCTCTTTTCTTTTTCTTTTACGAATTGAAGCTCTGTCTCCGACAGCAGATTCATCCATACTTAACAATGTTCGTTTAATTGCATCTTCAACTTCACGTTTATCAATTTCCAGACGTTTAATTTTTCTTTTCTTCTTTGCAACTATAACTTCTTCAGGACCTTCACCCGGGCCGGCAGATTTTTTCTTAGACTTTAGAATTTTCTTTTTCTTTTTGCCTTTTTTATCTGCTTCTTTATCTTCAACGATAACTTCGATAGGTTTAACTTGGGGAGTAATAGGAACTACTTCTGGTTTTTCTCTTCGCTCCTTCAGATCCATCTTACCAACGATGGTTAATCCTTTTCTTCTTCCTTCAATCGCAATTTCAGTTTCAGTTTTATATGATTTTGATTCTTCTAAAACCTCTTCTGTTTTTTCCTCAACCGGTTCCGGCTCTATAACTGTCTCAGTTATTTCAGTAGTTTGTATCGGAGCTGCTTGTTCTGCGGCGGTTTCCTTCGCTTTGAATAGGTCACTTTCCTTTTCTTCTGTTTGTTTTTGTTCAGCAACTTTCTTTGATGTCTCTATTGCTGCCTCAGCTTCGTCCTGATCACTTCTCTTTTTCTGAAATTCAGAAATCTTTTTATAATGTTTCTCAGCTTTCTCAATATCCTTTTTGAAAAATGACTTTATATCCGCCACCATTTCATCGGTCAACAGAGACATATGAGATTTTACTTCGTAGCCTTTCTTCTGTAAAAATTCAACTAAAGTCTCGGTAGCAAGATTATACTCGGTAGCAAATTTGTATAGTCGTAATTTTTTGTCTTTTACTGTATCCGGCATTTTGTAATTACCTGTATTTGTGTAATTCGTTATTCTTCTTCTTCAAATTGATTTTCGAGAATTTCAATTATTTGTTTAGCTTTTTCTTCATCAACGCCTTCAATCTCCTTTAACTTTTCAATACCGGCACCAAGAACTTCAAGCGCAGTATCTAACCTGTTATTGATTAAGAGATCAACAACTTCCGATCCTAATTCTTCTCTTAATTCAACAAGTTCAATATCTTCATCATATTCTTCAAATGGTTTTTCTTGTCTGATGACTTCGATTTCGTAACCGCTTAGTTTAATTGCGAGACGGATGTTAACACCGTTACGGCCTACAATTAATGATACTTGATCGCTGTCTGCAGTAACAATACATTTTTTAGCTTCTTCATCAATTTCGATTTGCTTTAACTTAGCCGGTGCAAGACATCTTTGAATAAACACAATAGAGTCATCCGTATAATTAATTACATCTATATTTTCATTATTCAACTCACGCACTATAGCATGAATACGAACACCTTTCATTCCAACGCAAGCTCCGACAGCATCAATTCTTGCATCGTTTGATTCAACAGCAACCTTTGCTCTTTCACCCGGTTCGCGTGCAATCCCTTTTATCTCAATTACCCCGTCATAAATTTCCGGGATTTCAATTTCAAATAATCTTCTCAAGAAAAGATTATCTCCGCGTGATATTACAATAAGCGGTCCGTTCGGTGTTTTTCTAACATCTTTAATGACCGCACGAATCGTATCTCCTTTTCTGTATTTCTCTCTTGGAATTTGTTCGTTACGGGGCAGGATTAATTCATTCTTATTGTGATTAATAAGAACATCATTTCTTCTAACCTGGTAAATATCGCCAACAACAATTTCGCCTAGCATTTCGCTGTATTCATTATAAACCAATTCTTTTTCAATTTCGCGAATCTTTTGGTTTAAACTTTGGCGCGCAAGATTTATTAATCTTCTTCCAAATTCTTTTAATTCGATCTTTTCAACAAAGTCTTCTCCGACTTCAAGATCGTCTGCATTTCCTTTTTCATTCACTTCATCAATACTGATTTCGGTCCCGGGATCATTAACAGTATCAACAATCGTTCTTTCAAGAAATATTTCTATATCACCTTTATCCATATTTACAACTACATCATACTTAGCTTCCAGTCCATATTTTTTCTTAACCATAATTCCAAATATTTCTTCAATGATTCCTGCAAGAACATCTTTGTCGAGACTTTTCTCTCGGACCATCTGAGCAAAGGATTCTACTATCTCGGTGTTCATTTTTACTCCTGTGTGATCAAAAACTAATTAATGCTTTTGCTTTTATAATGTTATTAAAATTTATTTTGTACTCTGCATTTTTCTCAATGAAGAAAAGATCTTCACCTTCTATACGGATTAATCTTGCATTCAACTTTTTTATTTCTTCAGCATCTTTGAATTCAATTTCAAATTTTCTGCCGATATGTTTACCGTACTGAACTAAAAACTTCAGCGGCCTTTCAACACCCGGAGAAGAAACATCCAGTCGGTAATTAGAATCAATCAGTTTTTCAGATTCGATAACTTCGTTCAACATCCGGCTTGCATTAGAGCAATCTACAGTAGTAATTCCTTTTTCGTTATCTATATATACTTCGATAATACGAAGATGGTTATCGCCTCGCATAACAAAATCAATAAGAACAAAGCCTTGAGCGCTAACAATTTCTTCGAATCTGTTGAAAATTTGCTGTTTTTCCATATTCCACAAATAAAAATCGCCCTCGAGGGGCGAAATAGACAGTGCAAAGGTAGGAAGAATAGCTTGAAATAGCAAAAAGGAATTACGATTTACGATTTTGGATTTACGATTTATTTAATGTTTCTTGACTTTGTTGTTTTTGCAATACTTGCAAAGATAGCGTTAATTGCTTAGCCTCATTAAGCAATGGTTCAATCTGATTAGAAACATGAATATTAGACTCTATTAATAATTCTAACCAATAAAGCGATTCATCAGATTCTTCTTCAATTACTTTAATCTTATAAAGAAAATCGGCTCTTGATTTTGCTCTAATAGCTGCTCGATAATTTGCACCAACTGAAGTCGCAGATCTTAAAAGTTGATTGCAAATAATTTTATTAACCGAATTCTGGTTCAGATTATTGACAAAAATAATTATATCTAAAGCAAATTTTTTTGTTCTTTTCAATAATTCTTCTTTAGTCATAAATTTTCTAAAGATTAAATCCAAATTCGTAAATCGTAACTTGTAAATTACTTGATCTCAAACGATGCGCTAACAACGGCAGTTATTTCCTTTTCGATAGATGTCGCATCGTTCATTCCATAATCCGAAATCATATTTGAATTACGCGGTGTAATTTGAATTACTCCCATTCTTGCATTACGAAGCGGACCAAGACTTCTACCGGTTGCTTCTGCAATTTTAACAGCACGTTCCATTGCGTTCTTTGATGCAGCTGCTTGAACTTCAATTTTTAAGTCGTCAAGTTTTGTGTAAAGATATTCCGGTGCGTCAACATTTATATCCAAACCTTTTTCAACAAGAGAACTAAGTGTTACCGAAAGTTCTTTTATTTTTTTCACATCGTTGGATTTTATTTCGAAGCGCTGGCTGTAAACATAATGAGAAACATTTTGAGTCTGCATTCCATTTGCTGCAATTTCAAAAACGGGGTAACCATTTACTCCAAAGACTTCAATTTGATCTTTTTTAAATCCTTGTGATTCCAAATATTTTAGAATTGTCGGCATTTGCTGCTGAACTACCTGATAAGCATTTTGTCTGATAGAACTAACTGCTTGTAAAGTTCCGCGCAGTATACCAAGATCGGAAACAATTTCTTTTTTTGCGGAACCGGTAACAGTTATTGTTTGATCTGCATTCTTTGTTGATTTCCATACAAATGAGAAAATTATTACCGAAAGAAGAATTGCACCGGAAAGAATAGAAACCGGAATAATAAATTTAAATTTGTCGTTCAT
>VEPI01000106.1:0-2409 GCA_012026935.1 Melioribacter sp.
GTGATTCGTTTTTTATTAAAAAGTAAGATTTGTAATGAAGCGGTGAGGGTTTATTTGCCGGAAAAAATTTTGCGCAGAATAAATTACTCTCTTTAACCGCTTATCATAACTAAAAACCGCTTATCGCAAATAAAAGGATTATTTCTGGAAAATGAATAAATTGATACTAAATGATAAATTAGCTTTTTTAGCAAGCATTCAATTTAGTGA
Organism: Melioribacter sp.; assembly: GCA_012026935.1. Taxonomy (GTDB): domain Bacteria; phylum Bacteroidota; class Ignavibacteria; order Ignavibacteriales; family Melioribacteraceae; genus Fen-1258. Next base: position 211 of record VEPI01000106.1, read on the forward strand.
GAAGATTATTCAAAACCGGGAATCGTGGTATTCATGAAGATGATTAAAGAAATGTATAAAAATAAAGAGGCGACATTTTGGTTCCTTCAGATATTTGGCTGGATCATTTTCTTTTTTCAATACATCTTCGTGTTTAGCCCCATTAAAGATTTTACTTTTCAAAATTTTCTAAATAGAATAATAAATCTCTCTGTTGGTTTTATAATCTCCGTTATCTTACGTTATAGATTGAAGAGAATTAATTTTCTGGAATATTCATTCATATCACTATCTATAATAATATTTGTTTCCTCGTTTATATGTTCAACAGTATGGAGTTTAGGCTCAATAGTAATTGTTGAATCATTGATGAACAATAAAATAACTTTAGGAAACATTACTTTTTGGGAAATTGTGGTGGGAATTGTTAGGAACAATGCGGTATTCATTGGATGGAGCGGGTTATATTTTGGAATCAAGTTTTGGATGGAATGGGTCTCTCAAAAAGAGAAAACTGATAATGCGTTATTACTTGTACGTAATTCCCAGCTGGAAATGCTAAAATACCAGCTAAACCCTCATTTCCTATTTAATACGTTAAGTTCATTACGGGCACTTACTTCTGATGAAAATAAAAAAGCAAAAGAGATCATAACAAAAATTTCAGAATTTTTGCGCTACACATTAATTGAGTTTCATAATAACGAAGTAGCTCTATCAAAAGAAATTGAAGTAATTAAAAACTATTTAGATATTGAAAAAGTAAGATTTGAAGATGAACTAATTGTTGAATTTAATATTGAACCAGCTGCTGAATCATGTAATATTCCAATATTTCTTATTCACCCGTTGGTTGAAAACGCCATTAAGCATGGAATGCACACAAGCCCTATTCCTTTAAAAATTATTATAACAGTCAGAATGCTTGATGATTTTTTAAATATTAGCGTTTTTAATACCGGCAAGTGGATAGAGAGAGAAAAAAATAATCATGATGGCAGAGGATTGGAAAATATTAAAAGAAGATTAGAAATTTACTCGCCGAATCAGCATAATTTTCAAATAATTAAAAATGACGAATCTGTTCAGATAAAAATGTCACTCAAAAAAAAGAACTAAATCTTTGATTATATGATGCCAAAATATAAAGCGATTATAGTAGATGATGAAAAACTTGCAAGACTTGATCTTAAGAATGTTCTAAGTTCGTTTGGTGAGATAGAAATTGTTGGAGAAGCAAATTCAATAAACTCTGCTGAAATACTCATAAATAAGTTTCACCCGAATTTAGTTTTTTTAGATATCCAGTTACGTGGAGAATCGGGGTTTGATCTGATAAATAAAATAGATTATGAATTAGATTTTGTTTTTGTAACCGCTTATGATAAATATGCAATCAGAGCATTTGATGTTAATGCGCAAGATTATTTGTTAAAACCTGTCAGTGCTGAAAGAATGCATCAAACAATTGAAAAACTTACTCATAGAGTTTTAAAAGAATCCGATTCATTTCATCAACTGAATTACGACGATGTAATTTTCCTAATGCTTAATAATAAATACAGATTTTTGAAAATAGATTCTATTGTTGCAATCACTTCTGATGCAGATTATACTTTTGTACATATAATTGATAAGACTCATTCGATAACCAGAAAAACAATGAGAGAATGGGAAAACCGGCTTCCGGAAAATCATTTTTGCAGAATACACAGAGAAACAATTGTGAACTTAAGTTACATTTCTAAAATTGATGATTCACTTTCTAATTCTTTTAAAGTTTTTCTTAAAGGATTTGAAAAGCCTTTTCTAATGAGCCGTAGATATGCTGCAAAAATAAAAGAGAAATTTGTTTAATCCAGATTTTCATCTCTATTATCCAGTTATAAAACCACTTTTCGCAACTATTAACCGCTAATCGCAATTGTATTCTCAAGTATACCTGCCTAAACTAAATTAGGCCAAATCTTAAAATAAATCTTTATCTGACGGAATTATAAAATTAATCCGGTGAAGTTTTTTGAATGACTTTATCAGCCAAAACTTTGCTTTAGTTATTGATTTGTTCAAAAAAATAAATTATTAAAAAGTTCAACAGGGATTAATTCAAGCCCCATTTTTTAATTTATGGAGGTAAGTCATGAAAAAAATATCTACTATTTTTAGTATCACAATACTCATCTTTTCTTTTCTCTGTTCGGAAAAAACCTTTTCTCAAAC
>VEPI01000106.1:2947-10423 GCA_012026935.1 Melioribacter sp.
CCGATAAGTTATCATAAGTCAACTGCGGTAACTGCTGGAAGATTTGGATTATACTCCTTTCAAATGGACGCAAATGGTATAGCAAGTTATTTCGATAACATTTATGTAACACAATTAGCCACATCGGTTGAGGATAAGGAAATAGTTCCTACTGAATATTCGTTATTGCAGAACTATCCAAACCCATTTAACCCCGAGACACAAATTTCTTATAAATTGTCTGCCGGTGGTTTCACCTCTCTTTCAGTCTATGATTTATTAGGCCGTGAAATAAAAACACTTGTTTCCAAAGAACAATCGGCAGGTTCTTATACCGTTAGCTGGAATGGAAAAAATGAATTTGGAAATTCGGTCCCTTCAGGTGTTTACATGTACACACTAAAGACCGGAAGTTTTTGCGAAAGCAGAAAAATGATTTTGATGAAGTAATCATTACAATTGTGTTCGGAATCTTTCGAAGATTTATATAAAAATTGATTATAGATCTTCGGAAGATTTTATTATTTGAAAATATAATTTTTAATTATGCTATAATAATTTGTTTAAAGGGGAGGACCCTCTTGAAAAATTATTTTAAAAAAATTAACGTCTTCTATTTTGTAATAATACTTTCAATTGCACCTTCCTTTATTTATGGCGGAACGACCGGTAAAATTTCCGGTACTGTGAAAGATGCCACTACAGGGGAACCTCTGCCAGGTTGTAATGTAATGATTGAAGGGACTACATTAGGCGCCTCATGCGATATTAACGGCCAATATTTTATAATTAATATCAGACCGGGCCGTTATACTGTTCGTGCATCAATGATCGGGTACAAAAGTTTTAAAGTAACTAATGTCCAGGTTATTGTTGATCTCAGTACCCAATTAAATTTCTCCATGGAACCCACAACAACGGAAATGGGAGAGACAGTAGTTGTCGCAGATCGTCCTATCATTGAGAAGGATGTCACTTCGAAACAATCGGTAATAAGTGCAGATGAAATTATTAATATGCCTGTAGAAAACGTTCAAGAAATTTTAACAACTAAAGCAGGGTTTACTACTGATGCCGATGGTAACATTCATGTTAGAGGCGGCAGAACTGGTGAAATTGCTTACATGGTTGATGGTATGTATGTAGAAGATCCTTTGTACGGCGGTTTTAATAATTCCATGAATAAAGATGCTATTGAAGAAATGATAATCTTGAGCGGTGCGTTTAATGCTGAATACGGTGATGCTATGTCTAGTATTGTTAATATTGTTACAAAAGATGGTGGCGATACTTTCCACGGAAAATTTGAAGTTACTTCCCCGATGTTAAATCAATCGAAGTATAGACAAAAAAATCCTTTCTCTGGAGTAACTGATAGTTATGAATATGTGAATAAAAGCGTGATTGATCGGTTCAGTTTTAGACCTCTAGATTTGGAGATACCGATAAAGGGAACATTAAATTTGTCGTTAAACGGCCCTGTACCCATCATTCCTAATCTAACATTTTTTATTTCCGGTAAATATAAAAATGAGGACAGCTATTTACCTCATGGCTATAGCCTGCAAAGAGACGGTTTTGCAAAGCTAACTTATAAATTTAGTCCAACTATAAAGTTATCGTTATCAGACCAGGTTACTCAGAATGAATCTCAAGGATATAGTCATGCTTGGAAATACTTGAGTGAAAATCAAAGTCATTCTGTACAAAATACAAACCGTATCGGTCTAACGTTAACACATACACTTAATAACAGCATGTTTTATACCGCTCAATTATCCCGTTATGATAATAAAATGAAAACTCAAGTTGGAAATAAACAGCCTCAAGATTATATAAGAGGTCAGACAGGCCAGACAGTTTATTTCTATGTCAGCGGTGATGATTCTCCATATTCAGACGATCAAACAATTACCTACAGCGGCAAATTTGATTTAACTTATCAAGCCAATAACTTCAATCAGTTTAAAGGTGGATTTGAATTTAAGAGCCACCGTATTCAAGTGCATGAAGAATCTCAACCATGGCCGTCTGGTGCACAATACAAAGACGAATATCTTCGAACACCGATTGAGATGGCAAGTTATGTTCAGGATAAAATTGAATATGATTACTTAATAATAAATCTTGGTTTACGTTTTGATTATGCCGATCCAAGAGCAAATATGTGGCCGGACATTCGCCGCTTTGGAAGTTTTGATAACAATAATAATTGGATACCATCGGTAGAAGAACCAGTTTCAGCTAAAACACAACTAAGTCCGCGCATAGGGTTGGCTCATCCTATTACTGATCGTGCAGTGCTTCATTTTTCATACGGACATTTCTTTCAAAACCCGGATTACAATGCTTTATACTATAATAATGTTAAAGACTTAAGTACATCAATGCCGTTAGTTGGTAACCCTGGCGTGAAAGCACAAAAAACAGTTGCTTACGAAACCGGAATAAAATATAAACTTAGTGATGACTGGGCTTTAGATGTTTCAGCCTGGTATAAAGATATAACCGATTTATTATCAACACTTCAAGTAACTTATTTATCTCAAGATTATGTCGTTTTTTATAATTCAGATTATGCGAGCGTAAAAGGTGTTGATCTAACACTGCGCAAACGATACAGTAATTACATTTCCGGTTCAATTGATTATACATACATGGTTGCCAAGGGAAATAATTCACAGCCGCTTGGCGGATATTTTAATGCATTTGCAAAAGAAGAAATCCCTCATCAAGAATATTATTTAGATTTTGATCAACGCCACGATATTGCCGTAAATATAAATTTAAATATTCCCAAAGATAAAGGTCCCGAAATATTAGGCTTCAAACCGTTTTCCGATTTTAATTTGAATTTATTAATTCAAGCCGGCAGCGGACTCCCATATACTCCGTATGTAGATCCGACTGTGCGGATTGATATTAACTCCGGAAGAAAACCTTGGACTTCTACAGTAGATCTTCGAATGATAAAGAAAGTTTGGTTTTCAACAATAGCGGCATCATTCTTTTTAGAAATAACGAATCTACTTAATGTTGAAAATGTTCGTTATGTGTATTCACGTACCGGTAAACCATTTGATACTGGTCTTGCTGGACTTGTAGGTTCATCACCGGATGCAGATCATAATCCTTCTTACGTAGGACCACCGCGTATTATTAGAGCAGGTGTTCAATTTATTTGGTAACAGGAGAAAGTATTATGCTTAAATTTTTGATGAGATATTTTATTCCGTTAATAATTTTATCTCTTTTTTCCCCCGCGCTAATTCAAGCACAGAATTTAGATTGCAGTAATTGCCATAAGGGAATGAAGCCTGAACAGATTGAACGATTAAAGAAAACATATTCAGCAGGGGAACGGGGAATTGGGATAATGGATAAAGGACAGGTCTCTAATTATCTTGGAAATTATGGCGTACTGTCTAATTATCATGAATATTTTAATAATGCTATTCACTGGCCTGCTTCAGCAAATACTGAGACACAATATAGTTTTGGATTAGGATTAATAGTAGCGGTTAAAGGAAATGTAATAACATCGGTCATAAGCGGTCCATCGGAAAAAGTTGATTGGACTCCTAAAGCAGGATCTCGCGGCAAAATTTATTCCGGTGATGTTACAGCGCCACCTCCGGATGAAACTCCATTTCTTGCAAGCAGTGATAATCCCGAAACTTGGCCGCAAGGATATTACAATAGCCAAGGTGCATGGGTAAGTACTCCTGGAAAACATTATTGGCCGGGTCATTTCAGAATTGATATTGATCCTAAATCACCTAACTATGGAAAAGAGGTAGTAGGTGAATTTGTTTCTGATCGCGATATATATTCTGTTTTTGATGACAGAGATAATTCTAATCCGAATGGTGCTGTGGGAATTGAAGTTGAAGAAACCGCTTTTAGCTATGGTCGTCCTTATGCTGAAGATATGTTGATTTGGGATTTCACAATTCATAATAAAAGCGGAAGACAACTTGATAGTATCTATGTAGGATACAATGCAATTTTTAGACCTGATTATGATAACAAAGACTTGATAAATATAATTGACAGCAATCCAAAAGATGCCCACGGCAATGGTGACTTTGTTTATGTGTGGGATGTAAACAATACTAAAGATGGCGCTTGGTCAAAAGATACTTCACCAATGGGAATAATCGGATTAAATATTTTAGAAACTCCCAAGAATATGGGAATAACAGATTTCCATTTTTTCAATCGAGAAGTAGCCCCAAAAGTTGATGAGGAAATGTGGCCGGTCATCAGCAGCAATCCAAACGACGTTCATTTGGGAATTCCCAAAGCAATTTTTCATGGAGCCAACCGCCGGATGGACACTACCAACCCAGATAGTATGAAAATATATTTTCCCGAAGGCGCACCATTAAATTATTATATTTTTACCGGGCCCTTTAGTCTTGCACCAGGCGAATCTGCAAAATCCTCAGTGGCTGTTATTATGGGAAACTCAGGTAGTATTCCAAATCAGGCAGATACAACAGATCTAATGAAAAATTTAAGAGTTGTTCAACAAATGTATAAACGTAGTTACCAGGGTTCCGGACCTCCTGCAACACCAAAGGTTACTGTTAACGCTGGTGATAAACAAATTCGTTTAGCTTGGGATTCAGATGCGGAAAGTTCCAAAGATGCATTAACCGGAGAAAGTGATTTTGAAGGTTACAAAATTTATAGAAGCGATGATCTTGGCAAAACATGGGGATCGCCAATTACGGATTATTTTGGAAATGTAATAGGTTTTAAACCAATTAAAATTTTTGACTTGATTGATGGAATAAAAGGTCCCGATCCTGCATTCAATCAATCCTTAGGAGATGATTCAGGACTTAAACACAGTTATGTTGATGAGAATTTAATCAACGGAGTGGAATATTGGTATTGTGTTACTGCTTATGATAAAGGGAATCAAACATTGAACAATCTGGAACAGTCTTATCAATCCGCACTCGGACATTCAACTATGCAGGCAAATACTGTTTCAGTCATTCCTGGTGCTAAAGCACAAAATTATACTCCTCCCAATTATGGACCTCAATCTAATGTAGCGGGAGCCGTACCACCAATTGGAGGTCCTTCACAGGGTCTTGTTAAAGTAGATATAATTAATCCGGAATTAATTAGAGGTGATAATTACTTAATAACATTTGTTGATTCTGCCGTGCAATTTGTGGGGACTAAGAAAAATTATGTTCTTGGTTTCAACCTATATAGAATTGCTAAAGGAACTACAGATACAACATTATTATTAGATCATCATCTTTTTTCAGATAACACCGGAGATAATTTACCGTTAATAGATGGATTTAGATTAACTGTGCAAAATTCTCCGTCCGGTGTAGAATTTATCGGGTGGACAAAAGTTAGTGGTGATACTTGTACGTTTGATTGGCGTACAGGACCAGTAGAAAAATATAAGAACAGACTGGACATAGTTCCGGAGACAATTTATACTATTGATGATTTCCGAATAACTGTGGATACTTCTCCAACTGGCGGATTTATGGCAAATTGGTATGATTTCTTTACAAATAAGAATCAAAGTACGAAACAACATTTGCCGCTAAAAATTGAAGTTATCACGGACCCAGAACATCCAATAAACATAAGTAATAGTACTTGGCTTTTTGAATATGCTGTTGCAGCACCGGATGATTATAGACAAGATTATTATAGTCCTTTAGGATGGGATTTAGTCCCGGGTGGTAAAGGATATACTAAAGGCAGTCCGGGTTATTATGAAAAATATGCTGATGTTCTTGTATTAGAACAGGCAATCGTTAATAGCACAACTCATGATACAACTTACTCTGGGCTTTATCTGAATACAAACAATTTTCCCGATCATTATACCAATGCGGATGGAGATCCGGTTTATAAACGAGCATTTGCGCCTTCCAATGGTGATCAGTTCACAATTAAAACATATAAACCATTTAGAAAAGAAATTAGATATGAATTTAATACACAGAAAGCTGCTTATTCATCAACACAAGAGATTGACTTAAATAAAATTCGAGTTGTACCGGATCCATACATTGTTTCGAACATTTGGGAAACAAATCAGTTTGGTAAGAAACTTATGTTTAATCATTTACCGAATGAATGTAGAATTTCAATCTTTACAGTAGCCGGAGATCACATTGCTGACATTGATCATAATGATAATAAGGGATACGAGTATTGGGATATGCGAACATACAATAGCCAATACATTGCTTACGGTTTATATGTATATGTAGTTACAATTCCTAACGGCCAACAGAAGGTTGGTAAATTTCTTGTTATAAAATAATTACTCCTGAGCCAGTGGAGAAAAAGATAATGAAAAAAATAATTACGTTACTTCTAATTCTTGTTTTGCCGGTTTCAGTTTTTAGTCAAGGGTTCTCAAAAGTTGGCACCGCAGCGGCACAATTCCTAAAAATTGGTGTTGGTGCAAGAGCAATGGGAATGGGAGAAACTTTTGCTGCTGTAGCTAATGATGTAACTGCACTGTATTGGAATCCCGCAGGAATTACAAATCTAAAATCAATATCTGTCGGAGTAAGTCATTCTCAATGGTTTGCGGAAATTTATCACAACTATGCCGGTATGGTAATTCCTTTAGGTGAAAATGATGCGTTGGGTATTAGTGCAACATCATTAACAACCGGAGAACAAGAAGTTACAACTGTGGAACAGCCGGATGGAACCGGCATCTATTATAATGTAAATGATGTTGCTTTTGGATTAACATATGCCCGTGCATTAACCGATCGTTTTTCAGTTGGATTGACTGTTAAATATATACAGCAAAGCGCGTATAATGAATCTGCTAATACAGTTGCAATAGATTTAGGAACTTATCTGCGTACAGGATTTCACAATTTAGTAATTGCAATGTGCGTCTCGAACTTTGGCGGAAATATGCAGCTCGAAGGACGGGACTTGATTGCATTGGCAGATATAAATAAAGGAATCTCGGGAGAATATAATCCTGACGCACGATTAAAGACAGAACCATGGTCACTGCCTTTAAATTTTCGTGTTGGTATTTCCATGGATATAGTCGGTGGTAAAGACCCGTTAATCGAATCCGGGTACCATCGTTTTACAATGGCGTTGGATGGTAATCACCCTAATGATAATAATGAGAGAGTGAATATCGGCGGTGAATATTCATGGAATGAAACATTCTTTGTTAGACTTGGTTACAAGATAAATTATGATATTGAAGATTGGACTTTCGGTACCGGCTTAAAAATAAATATCGGTGATCAGCAAGTCGGTTTTGATTATGCTCTTGTTGATTATAATTTTTTAGGAAAAGTATCTCGTTTTTCACTTGAGCTAAAATTCTAGTTGAGTTTGTATTCTTCATGATATTTTTGAGAATTGTGAAACCTGCCTATAGCTTCAAAATGAATCTATCTACTTTCTATTATAGAAAGATGGATCAACAGATTAATACTGTTAATAACTATTTGGTGAATA
>VEPI01000074.1:0-18505 GCA_012026935.1 Melioribacter sp.
CAAATATTATTTGGAAGTCTTCTACTTAGTTTGGTTCATGCTACAATACCCAGCCACTGGCTTCCGTTAATTGCTATTGGCAAAACTGAAAAGTGGACAGAGGCAGAGACATTAACCGTTACTGCCATTACAGGGGCTTCACATACAATCAGTACTGTTATTATCGGAATTATTGTTGGTTTGGTGGGCTACAAACTATCCGAGTCTTATCATTACATTACTCATTATGTTGCACCAACAATATTAATTGCTCTTGGTTTAATATATTTTTATTTAGAATACAGGCATAGTTTAATCAAAGCAACTCATCACCATCATCATATCCACATTGATGATATAATTGAAAAGCGAAAAAGTAAAAGATCAATTGTATTAACACTTAGTGTTGCAATGTTCTTCTCTCCGTGTTTAGAAATTGAAATATACTATTTCACTGCAAGCCGTTTAGGCTGGCTGGGAATTTGGATTGTCTCCATAGTTTATTTTTTTGTTACTGTTTTAGGAATGATGTTTCTTGTTCTTTTTGCTTCTAAAGGCGTACGTAAACTGAATTGGCATTTTCTGGAACATCACGATAAACTAATTAGCGGAATTGTTTTAATTATTGTTGGCGTGCTCGCATTTTTTTTGGAGTATTAAATACTTAAATTATTCATTATGATTCTGATCCCGACGAAAGTCGGGGGAAGGATCTAAAAGTTAAGACTCTACACTTCGTTCAGAGTTACAAATCTAATTTATTCCAATTTCTTTCAATAAATTATCCGCACCGCCTATCTTATCCATAACCCATAATACATAACGTATATCAACACCAATCGAACGGCTGTAGGTTTCATTCCATGCAAAATCATTTATAGTAGCTTCATACGCACGGTCGAAATTTACTCCGATCAAATTTCCATAAGCATCAAGAACTGGGCTGCCTGAATTTCCGCCTGTCGTATCCATATCATATAACATTGCAACAGGAAGTTTGCCGGTTTTCTTGCTTACATATTTTCCGAAATCTTTCTTATCATATACAGTTCTTAATTTATCAGGAATAACAAAATCTTCCCCGCCGGTTGCGCTTTTTTCAATTACCCCATCTACAGAAGTAAAAGGTTCCATATAAACTGCATCTGCGGGATTGTAACCTTTAATGTGTCCGTATGTGAGCCGCAGTGTACTGTTTGCATCGGGTATGAAGTTGGTTTTTTTCCATAACATTTTTACATCAACGAGATCTCCATAAAATTTATTAAGCTTGCCTTCATTCTTTTGGTTTTCTTTATCACTAACCTGATTCTGCATTCTGATTTTTTTTGCAAAAATAAAAAGAGGATCCTGTAAAGCAGCAATCTCTTCCGGTTTCTTAGTTAAGAGCAAATTAAAATATTCTTTGTCGCGGATTTTTGAGTTGATAATATTATTGCTAATAAATGATTGAAAAGTTTCTTCCGGATCAGTTCCGTTTCCTTCGAGTATTTCATCAACAGCCGCTATGCGATTAGATTGTTTAAATCCGTTAGCATCAATCATCATTTTCATCAACATCGTTTCCTCAAAATCGGGATTGTAGTTCTGTTTTGTACTCTCCAATTGTGCAAGAGACCGTTTGATATTTTTTTCTTGGAATGCAGGGTTTTTCTCAGCATCAGGTTTCAGATTCTCTTCTGTGTAATTCAAGATAAAAAGTGCATGGGCAAGCGTTGGAGAAAAATTATTTAACTGCCGCAGCCATAAATCGGCTTGTGCATTTTGATTAACCTTTTCAAATACAATTCTGATCTCTTCTAATAGATTACCATATTTTGCTTTTAGATCGGGGTCTGAATTTATAAATTGCTGAAGCTGTCTCTCTTCTTCTTGTTTTTGTGCAACAAGATTTATTTTCTTCAATCCTTTAATCTTACCTTGATAATTTTTCATTGTATTGGCAAGTCCCTTTATGCGGTTCGCAAAAGCGAGTGTAAGTTCTTTGTTCCCTGCGCTAAGTTCTTGCATTGTTTCAATTGCATACTGATAAAGATCGGAAATGTACGGAAGCAAATAATCCTGCTGATATTTCATATACTGTGCAGGACGATGACGGAATGTTCTGCCGGGATATCCGAGTTGAAAAACAAAGTCTCCTTCTTCAACTCCATTAGGGTTTATTTTTAAGAATTTTTTCGGTTTGAATGGAATATTATCTTTTGAATAAGCAGCAGCTTTACCATCCGGTGCAACGTAAGCGCGCATTAAAGAAAAATCTCCGGTATGTCTGGGCCAAACCCAATTATCGGTTTCGCCGCCAAAATTTCCGATTGATTGAGGAGGCGCATATACTAGTCGGACATCGCGAATCACTCTATACTTGAACAGAACATAAGTTTTTCCGGCAAACATTTCGGAAACTTCTGCAACAATAGATTCTTTTTCATTTGCTGCCGCATCGGAAAGTTCTTTTATCTTTTGAGAAATAATTTTTGTGCGTTCAACCGGATCGGTAACATTTTGAATTGCACCAAGGATTGCATCTGAAACATCCTGATATGATTCGGTAATTCTGCAAATTCCTCCTTGAGATGGAATTTCTTCAGCAAGTGTCTTAGCATGAAAACCATTTTCCAAATAATTATTCTCTACGGTACTGGCTCTTGTAATTGCGCCAAATGCACAATGATGATTGGTTATAATCAGACCATTATCTGAAATAAAAGATCCGGTACATCCTCCAAGACTTACAAGCGCATCAACAAGACTGACACCATTAGGATTATAAACATCTTTAGGATCAATTTTTAATCCGGCTTTCTGCAGATCAATTTTATCTATCTCGCTTAGGGGATACATTCCTTCTTCCGGTGAAACCGGAATCATTCCAAGAATGAATGAAAATAAAACTAACGAGATTAATAATTTGATAGGTTTGAATAACGCAAAATGATTTGCCATATAAACTCCGCGAAAGGTTATTTCAAAAATAATATTAAGGGGAAGAATAAAGAAACAAGAATAAGAACTATTCAATATACCAACAGTTTCTTCGATTAATAATCCGATTATTATTAAATTTGAACTGGGATAATTAATTATTTAGAGGTTATAAATTGGAATTACATAATCCTTCATCGGTACTTAATACTGTTGAATCATACTCATCTCCATTTGAATATAAAAATAAAGAGACTGCAATAATTTTAGCTGCCGGACATGGTAAGCGGATAAAATCACAAACTTCAAAAATGCTTCATAAAATTTGGGAAATACCAACAGTAGAACGTGTTTATAATGCATGCAATAAAGGATTGATCAATTCAAATATAATTATTGTAGTTGGCATTAAAGCCGAAGATGTTATCAAAACTATCGGTAAAAAAAATTCTGTTTCATTTGCATATCAAGAAGTTCAAAACGGAACCGGCCATGCGGTACAAATTGCCCTTGATAAGATTAAAGATAAGAATTATGACGGCACAGTTTACATTTTCCCGGGCGATATGGGTTTAATTGATGCAAAGACGGTAAAATTTTTCAAAGAAGAGTTTGAAAAATCAAATGCCGATATGATGGTCTTAACCGGAATTTTTGAAGGCGCTGTTGAAGATAATTATTACGGCAGAATATTAAGAGCTAATGATAAATCGAAAAACAAAAATAAAGTAATTGAAATTTTAGAATATAAGGACATACTTAATCTTGATAAGAAAAAACCCTACACAACTGCCTATCGTAAAAGAAATTATAAATTTGGCCAAAAAGAACTTCTTGAAAATCGCGAATTTAATTCCGGCGTATATGCTTTTAAGTTTAAGCCGTTGAATGATCTTATAAGCAAAATTCAGAGCAACAATGTTCAAAATGAAATCTATCTTACGGATTTGATCGGATTATTTAATAACAACGGATATTCTGTTGAAGCAATTACACCTAAAGAACAGTATGTACTTATGGGATTCAATAATAAATCCGTACTTAAAGAAATGGATGCCCTGGCTCGTAAACTGACTTACGAAAAGTTGAAAGATATTATCACAATTGAAGACGAAGATGATTTTTTTATTGAAGAAAGTGTAGTTGATGAAATCTTAAAAATGGATCAACTAGGATTGCCGTTAGATATTAATATAGGTAAAGGTGTTTATATCGGTAATGGTGTTAGGCTTAATTATAATTTAGTTTTATCAAAGAATGTTTTTTTAGAAGGGGATATTAGGTTTGGTAAAAATGTAACAGTAAGAGAGAATACAAAAATTTCATGTTATTACGGTCAAGCGATTGTTATCGGCAATAATGTTGAAATTTATTCTAACAATACGATCAAAGGAAGTGTTACCATTGGTGAAAACACACGGATAGAATCCGGTGTTCGAATTACAGGAAGCGATCAGCATCCTGCCAGAATTGGATCTCATGTGGTTCTCAAAGGACTAACTTACATTTTCGGAACTGATGTTGGAAATAATATTTTAATTGAACATTCAATTCTTTTAAGAAAAAAAATATCCAAACCGAATGGTGTAAAAACAGATTATTATAATGTTAAATATATTTTACCCGAAGCTGAAGGAATGGATGCTGTGCAGGATTTATAAAAATGAAAAAGGCAATCCGGGAATGAATTGCCTTTCTGAATAATTCTTAATTATAAAAATTATTTTGCTGCAGTTAATTTATTGACATGTTTTGTAAGAGCAGATTTTTTTCTGGCAACAGTATTTTTATGCATTCTGCCTTTTGAAGCTGTTTTATCTAAATATGCAACTGCTTCTTTCAAAGATTCCTGTGCTTTAGTCGTGTCTTTTAAATCTAATACTTTTTTTACAAGCGTTTTAACTTTTGTTAAAGCCGCTTTGTTTCTCTCTGCACGTTTTTTTGTTGATCTAACTCTTTTTTTAGCTGATTTGTGATGCGCCATTAATAAAACCTTATTTTGTTGAAAATCGGGTGTAAATATAGCACTCAAGGGTTAACAAATCAAACTTAGAGATGATTTACTTTTTTCTCAAACATAGTGTTATTATCTTTGCGCCACTTTAAGGATTAACTATATCATTTATGCTGAAGATCAACGAAATATATTACTCAATTCAAGGAGAAAGCTCCAAAACCGGGCTGCCGTGCGTCTTTGTTAGATTAACCTATTGTAATCTCCGATGCTCTTATTGCGATACCGAATATGCATTCTACGAGGGGAATGAAATGGCTGTTGATACAATTATTGATCAAGTGAAAAAATATGATTGTAAATTAATAGAGATCACAGGCGGAGAACCTTTATTTCAAGATGAATGTCTTGATTTGATGAAACAGTTATGTGATGAAGGATTCGATGTTATGCTTGAAACAGGCGGAAGTTTGCCTATTCAAAATGTTGATAAACGTGTAATGACTATTTTAGATTTGAAATGTCCATCAAGCAATATGATGAAAAAAAATCTATATGAAAATTTAGATTTTATAAAACCGACCGATGAAATTAAATTTGTAATTGGTACTCTTGAAGATTATGAATGGGCAAAAGAGATAATCAGCAAATATAATTTGATCTAAAAATGTTCAATTTTATTTTCCGTTGTTTTCAGCATACTTGAACCTGTAAAACTTGTAGAATGGATTTTGAAAGATAATCTTCAAGTCAGATTTCAGTTACAGTCGCATAAATTTATTTGGGAACCAAGCAAAAAAGGTGTGTAATGAGAATCGCGAAAGAGTTCACATGGGAAATGGGGCACCGTCTTCCTTTTCATTCCGGAAAGTGTAAAAATCTTCACGGGCATTCTTATAAATGTTTGGTTGAGTTAACCGGTGATACGGATAAAAACGGAATGGTAATGGATTATTACGATTTGAAAAAAGTAGTAGAACCGATTCTTGATGAGTTAGACCATTCTTTTATGGTTTACAAGAAAGATTTTGAAATGATAGAAGTTCTTGAGAAATTAAATTCACGTAAGGTGGTTGTAGATTTTGAGACAACCGCGGAAAATATTTGCAATTATCTTTTGAACAGAATAAAATCAGCAAAACTTCCGAATAATATTCGTTCACTCAAAATTCGTGTTCTCGAAACAGAAAATTCTTATGCTGAGGAACTCATAAACCTCGAAGGTCACTGAAAAGACCTTCGAGGTTTTAAGATTAGTTTTTTAATTTCTTCACTTCGTTAAGAACCTCAGGTATAATCTCTCCCGATTTCCCGAACAAAGAATAATCAGTATAATTTGATAATTCAGTTGGTTCAATATTAATTTCAACAAGATAAGAACCGCTACGTTTTGCACTTATTGGTATGTGTGCCGCGGGATAAACAACAGCGCTGGTTCCAACAACAAAACAGATATCGCTCCACTCTGCAGCTTTTTCTCCACCGCTGAATTCATCTTGAGGTAACATCTCGCCAAACCAAACAACATCAGGGCGGACTAATCCGCTGCATTTTTTACATTTTGGAACTGTATTAGTTGTTTCAAGTTCTGGTGAATTATAAAATGTGTGGCATTCAATACAGAAGTTTCTTTCAATATTGCCATGCAGTTCAAATATTTTTGTTGAACCTGCTCGACGATGAAGATTATCTACGTTTTGTGTTACAACCGATACATCATAAAATTTTTCTAATTCTGCTATTGCGTAGTGACCCGAATTTGGTTGAACTTTATGAACGATATCTCTTCTATGTTGATACCATTCCCAAACTAAATCCGGATTACGAATAAACGCATCAAAGCTGGCTAGCTCTTCCGGTTTCATCTTGTTCCAAATTCCATCTTTACCCCGGAATGTTGGAATACCGCTCTCGGCAGAAATTCCGGCACCGGTAAAGAAAACAATTTTTTTTGCGTCTTTGAGTTTATCTAAAAATTCTTTTTTGAATTGCATTTCGGTAAAAATGTTGTGGTTATTCAAAACAAATAACCTCGAAGGTCATAAGAAAAGACCTTCGAGGTTTTAATGACAATAGAAAACTATTCGTCCTTAATATCGTTCAAAGTTTTTTTCGCTTCGGCTAATCTTTTTTCATCATCTTGATGCTGGAATTGACAAGTAAGCGCTTTATTCAACATCTCGCGTGCAGTTTTGTAATCATCTTCGCGGATTAATGAATTAGCATAATCAACATAGAACATCATATAGCCGGGATAAATTTCAATAGCTTTCTTGTATTCCGTAAGAGCGATTTCATTATCAGCCCAGCCAAGACCAAGTATAGCTCTTGCCGGTTTCCATTTCTCGCTTGTCTTAGCATGTGTTCTTCCTAAAACATAATGAGCAACACCCTGAATAAAATTTCCACCATTACCTAATTGAATTGCTTTTTCGACATCTGCCCTAACGCTGTTAACAACTCCGGCGACAGAAAACACGCCTTTGAACAAAGCAATTTTGCCGTTTGCAATTGCGCGGCGCAAGAAACCTGCAGATAGATCCGGTTTTTGTTTAACAGATTTATCGGCATAATCAAGTGCTTTTTGAAAAACTGCTAACTGAGCATCCTCTTGTTCACCCGTGCTTGTAGGCATACGGTCGGCAATATCAACATAAGTACGAGATAATTTCCAAAGTACTTCGGCATTATTTGCATCTATCTTTTCGGCTTTCTTAAAAACCTCAAGAGCTTTTTCATTATTAAATTGTTTGTAGTATTTTTCTCCTTCTTCAAGAAGAGCATCAAGCGATTGTGCGTTAACTCTTAATAATGCAGTGATAAGGAATATGAAAAAGAAATAAAAGTTTGTTCTTTTCATGATATGGTTCCTTGTTAGTTAGCTGATTAATGAATTTAATTTTACTAATCTGAATTTTCATCCGGCATATATAAAGCAGTATTTGCAAGAGGAAGAAATCTAGTCCATCGTCCGCCTTTGTTTTTATCAGCTTCGATTGCTTTCTTATAAGCATTTGTTTTAGCGCTTAATTCATCGGCTTGATAAAGTACAATTGCTTCAAGAGTACGCGGTTCAACAGGTGAAGCAAATTCCAATTTACCTTGATGACTAAGTATCAAATGGATTAATTGATTTTTCAAATCTTCCGGAAAATTATTAATTGATGCAGCCGCTTTTTCAACTTCTAAAGCACCAATTACGATATGTCCAATTAATTTTCCTTTGTCAGAATAATCAAAAATGGAATCGTAAGTAAGTTCTTCCGTTTTACCAAAATCATGAAGAAGAGCGCCGGTAATTAAGAGATCTCTTTTTAACTCGGGATGGATTGAACACATCAATTCACAGATTCTAATTATTTCCAAAGTGTGTTCCAATAATCCGTGAATATAAGCATGATGCCATCCTTTTCCTGCAGGTACCTTGGAATATTTTTCGAGCTTACCATCTGCTAATATTATTTTTATCAATTGATTAAGAAATGGATTTTTAATTGATGCTATCACTTGATCTAATTCGTTAAACATTTCTGAAAGCGGTCTTTGAGATTTTGGAAGAAAATCTTCCGGCTTAACGTTATCGCTTTCTTTTGCGGGACTAATTTTTCCGATCTTAATCTGCAATGCACCCTTAAAATCTTCTATTTGCCCTGTGACTTTTACAACAGTTCCTTCTTTTAATTTCTTTGAATACTCCTCAGCATTATCCCAAACTTTTGATGGAAGTGCCGATGACTTATCACGCAGCTCTAGATTAAGAAATTGTTTGCCATTGATAGAGGTTTTAACTTCACTTTTGGTGACGATAAGAAACATTGTAAAATCATCACCGATGGATAAATCATTAAGATCTTTTTGATCAAGCATAATTCGTTATAATTTGGGTGAGTAATTATAATTCAATTTACTAAAAAATAATCTGATCTGCTTGAAGCATATAGAGTCGAAAAATTACTTATCAAGAATTTTGAGGTTGCTTTTTCAACAGTAGTGATATAACCTATGACATATTAGAACGACAAATTTTAGTATAAACATTCTCTAATCATTTGGATAAACTTATCATTATCTACGGGTTTAGTAATAATTCTATCAACGCCCAGCTTATTATATTTTTTGGAGATATCATCATTTATAATTTCCGAGATAATGATAATCGGGACAGTTCTATTAGATTCTTTTTTCTGTATAGCTTCCACTAATTGAATCCCGTTCATTAACTGCATATCGTGATCGGTAATAATAATTGTTGGGATCATGTCGTGGTATAATCCGATTGCTTGATAACCGTTATCGGCAAAGTTCACTTCAAAATTTGGTAATGCTTGTTCTATAATATTTTTGTATTGTGTTCGAACTTCTTTATCGTCTTCAACTAAAAGAATAATATTTTTAGACTCAGTTACTGTAAAATGGAATTCACTTCCTTCTCCTAACTGTGTGTAAAACCAAATTTGTCCCCCGTGTTTATCAATAATTTCTTTTACAAGGGTTAAACCAAGTCCGCTTCCTTTTTCTCCGGTAGTACCAACAAGAGAAAATTTTTGATCAATCTTAAAAAGTTTTGTTTGATTCTCCTCAGCAATCCCTAAACCTTCATCCTTTATAACAAATTCAATCATACCTTCCTTAAAACGGCTTGAAGAAACCAGAACCTCTTTACCTTCAGGTGTAAATTTGATCGCATTGCTTGTGAGATTATAAACTGCTTGGCTGATTAGACGCTCATCGGCATTAATATTTAGGTCCGGAGGAATATCAATTTTAACATCAATGTTTTTTCGAACTGCATCACCGGTTAAGGGCGTAATTGCAGTAGATACCATTGTCTTTACATTCAAACGCACAGGATCAATTTTAATTCTTCCGGTTTGCAAACGCGACCAATCAAGTAAACAGTTGATTAATTCAAGCTGGGTTTTTGATGCATCATAGATGTAGCGCAAATATTCATTTTTTTCGTCTTCAGTTAGATCCCGTTCGTTCAGAAGAATTTCTGAAAATCCAAGCAGAGTAGTGAATGGGGCGCGTAAATCATGTGATATAATAGAAATAAATTTATCTTTAGTTGTATTAATTTCTTTTAGTGCATCACTTGTTTTTTGTAATTCACATTCGTTGATTTTTATATCGGTTATATTTTGAATAACACTTTAAACCGCAACAATAGCAGAACTTTTTATTGCTCTTTCTACATTGATTAATTCTTTTAACCAAATCTCTTTTCCATCTTTATTATTGATTTTATAAGTAAGATCAAGTGTGTTGAGTTTATCATTATTATAAAATTCAATTAGCTCTTTAGCTATTCTTGGTTTATCATCAGGGGTGATTAATGAGTAGTGATTTTCCGGAAAATTTTTTATTTCGGAGGGAGAATATCCTGTAACAATTTGTACTGAATTTGAGACAAAGTTTTCATCAGAACCGTTGAAATACTTGACGGTAAAAAAAATACCGTTAAGGCCTTTATTAAAACTTTCTAAGGTTCTTAAATCAATCTTGCTTGGTTCCATTCCTCTCGCAATTTGATGAGTGGTAAATCAAATATAATAAAAATTTCAATTTAACTATTAGTGAATATATACAAACGATCTGAGGATGTGTTAAAAATGAAAGTCATATTTATCAAAAAAGATTTTTTTCTATTCTTCCGTGGATGATTTTGTGGGAATATTCAACTCATCCATCTTTCTGTACAGTGATGATAGGCCGATTTCTAAAGCTTTAGAAGCTTCATCTTTATTGTAATCGAATTTTCTTATTATTTTAAGAATATGTTCGCGCTCAAAGTCTCTTAATGCATCCTTTAAGGAATCAGGATAGCCGAGCTGGGTATTTCCTCTAATATGTTCTGCAAGATCATTAACAGTTAGAAATTCCTTTCCCGCAAAAATCACAGCGCGCTCAATTACATTTTCCAATTCACGAACACCGCCGCGCCAATCATGATACAAAAGTACTTTCATTGTTTCATTATCAACACCAAGAATTTTTTTGCCCATTTCATTACAATATTTTTCAATAAAGTGATTGATAAGAAGCGGAATATCCTCTTTACGTTCATTGAGAGAGGGGAGTTTTATTTCAACAACATTTAAACGGTAAAAAAGATCTTCTCTAAACTCTCCCGATTTGGTCCGTTCAAATAGATCCTGGTTTGTTGCTGCAATTATTCTAACATCTGTGCTAACGGATTTAACTCCTCCTACCGGAATGAATTCTTTGTCCTCGATTGCGCGTAAAAGTTTTACTTGTAAGTTCAGTGGAAGTTCGCCGATCTCATCTAAGAATAGTGTACCACCATCGGCGACTTTAAAAAGTCCGAGTTTATCATCTGTGGCTCCTGTGAATGCACCTTTTTTATGTCCGAAAAGTTCACTCTCAATTAAGTTCTCCGAAATTGCGCCGCAGTTTATTGGAAGAAATATTTTTTCTTTTCTATTGCTGTTGTGATGAATTGCTTTTGCAACAAGTTCTTTACCTGTTCCGCTTTTGCCAAAGATTAGAACATTAGAATTTGTCGGTGCAACATGTTTAATTAGTTCAAAAACTTTTTTCATCGGTTCACTTTTACCGATCAGATTTGTAAATCCTGTATCAAGCGATAACCTTTGACGCAAAGATTTATTTTCAACGGCAAGTTTCTTAAACTCAATCAATCGTTTAACACGTATAATCACATCATCAAACTCGACAGGTTTAATTAAATAATCATAGGCACCTTGGCGCAGGGAATCTATAGCAGTTTTAACTGAAGCATAAGCTGTCATTACTATAAAAAAAGATTCAGGTGAAATTTTAGAAGCTGATTCCAAAAGCTGCATACCATCCATTCTGGGCATTTTAATATCTGTTATTACAACATCATAAACATCCGCTTGAAGTTGTTGAAGTGCGTCCTCACCGTCGCTTGCGACAGTTGTGGAATAACCTTCTTCATCTAAAATTAATTTTAATGAATCGCGTATTGGTTTCTCGTCGTCAACTATTAAAATTTTTGCCGGCATTATTTCTCCGTCAGTTATTTTGAATTGGAAGAACTATTGTAAACGTACTTCCTTTATTTATTTTACTTTTTACTTTTATCTCACCGTTAAATCTATTGATAATTCCGTAACTAACGGAAAGACCAAGTCCGGTGCCTTTGCCAACCTCTTTTGTTGTAAAGAAAGGATCAAATATTTTTTCTAATGTTGCATTGTCCATACCGCATCCGTTATCGCTTAGTTCAATATAAATATTCTTTAAATCGAAATTCGATTTTACCGTAATAATTCCGTTACCTTTGATTGCATCCAGTGCGTTAATCAGAATATTTACAAATACTTGAAGAAGTTGATCTGCGGCTATATTTACATTTGGAAGATTTGTTTTCAATTCAGTTTCAAAATTAACTTTACGAACCCGCTTATCATATTTTACAATTCCCAATGCGGTTTTAATAACATCGGTAACATCTTGATTTGATGTCTCGTAACTGGGCGGGCGGGAGAAATCAACAAGCTCACGAACAATCTTTGTAATGCGGTCAATGTTCTCTTTAATATTAACAAGCTGTTCATTCATAAATGAATCTTGGCTTTTCCGTTGCAGTATTTGTACTAGAGAAGAGATTGAAGTTAGCGGATTGCCAATTTCGTGGGCAACTCCGGCAGCTATTTGTCCAATTACAGCTAATTTTTCCGATTGATCAATTTGTGCTTGAAGACGTTTGAACTCCGTATGATCTTTAATGATAACAGAACGGCCGGCATATTCATTTTTTTTATTCGGTAATCTTGAGACACTTAATCTCACGCTTATAATATCGCCGCTCTTAGTTTTTCGTTCAGTTTCGAGAATTAAAGATTGTCCGTTTTTTTTAACATCATTTTGAATTCTTTTAAGTTCATCAACAAATCTTTTCCCTTCAGGTAAAAGCAGTGAAGAGGGTTTTCCAATAACTTCACTTTCGGTATAACCAAATATTTTCTCAGCACCTTTATTCCATGAAATAAAAATTTCGTTATCATCCACTATCATTATAGCTTGATCGGAAGTATATAATATATTTTTTAGATATAGATTACTCAGCTCAAGTTTTGCCGCAAGGCGGTCGCGGTCGCCTTCCAGCTCTTTCATTTTAGTTTCTTGGTGCAGCATTCCATAACGTGCAAAGATTTTTTCTATTAATTCATCGAAGAACCCGAGTAAAATTACCGGATCGGCATTTTCAGCTTTATCTTTTTCTATGCAATTGAGTACGGCAAATCTTCCGCAACTAAATAGCTGGCTAACTTCTAAAAGATTTAAATTAGAATTTGAGAATAACGTATAAATATCAATCAAGTATTGATCGGCAGAACTGTAATCGCCTGTTTCCATTACATCTAAAATCGTATTAAGACTTTGTTCAATAAAAGTGTGGATCTGTGTATCGGTAAGTTTATCACCGGCTCTAATAAGTTGTGCTGCCCAATTTTCAACAATTGTAGAAAAGTATTTTTTTATAAGTTCGGTTAATAATTTTTTCATATTCTCAATAATTATACTTGACAGATCAGATAAAATGAGGTGAGTCCTCAATTAAATCGCTTGAAAAATAATGAAAGTGACTCTATAAAGAAAGGTGATTAGTATATATGATATTGTCCATCAATTTTTAGGAACAGAAAAAATCAGCTTATGTATAAGGAGGAGTTTGATTATCTTTGAATAAACGGAGCGGGGTTAGTTATGAAAAAAGTTATATATACTTTAATTATATCATTATTGATATCGCAGGCTTTTTTTGCCGCAGATGATATCTTAGTTAAACCATCACTTTCAAATGTGAAAGTATTTCTAAGGGGTGCGCAGCTAAGTTATTTTGCAAGTGTTAAAGTTGATAAAGGTTTTAATGATATTGTTTTTACTGGATTGGCATCTAACATTGATAGAAACAGCATTAATATTTCCGCAAAAGGAGATGCAATCATTATGTCGGTTGTTCAAAGGTTCGATTATTTACGCACTCCTGAAAAAACTCCCCAGATAAAAATGCTGGAAGATTCACTCGAATCTCAAAATAAATTATTAGTATTCAATCAAAATGAAATGGAAGTTC
This sequence comes from Melioribacter sp., assembly GCA_012026935.1. Lineage (GTDB taxonomy): Bacteria > Bacteroidota > Ignavibacteria > Ignavibacteriales > Melioribacteraceae > Fen-1258. Next base: position 13,944 of record VEPI01000074.1, read on the forward strand.
TGAAATATGAAATTGATTTAATTCTGGCTAATAAAAATATCGGGAATGAAAAAGTTGGTGTTTCGGTTGCTGAGTTACAGAAGATGGCCGAGTTCTACCGTAAACGTCTTTCTGAAATAAAAAATAAAATGTTCGATCTTACATTGAATGCAAAAAAAATCCAAAAAAATATTGAACGTATTCAAAATCAATTGAATGAACTGAATAATCAATTAAATAAGCCGACCAATGAAATTGTAGTAACGGTATCTGGTAAAACTTCCGGTACTGTTGATATTGATCTATCATATTTAATTTATGATGCCGGATGGCAGCCAGCATATGATGTTAGAGTTGATAAAATTAATTCCCCGGCTCAATTGAGTTACAAAGCAAATGTTTGGCAGAACTGCGGATTTGATTGGAAAAATATTGAGATTGTTCTTTCGACAAGAAATCCAAATGTAAATAATAATAAGCCGGAACTTTATCCATGGTTCATAGATTTTGCGCGACCTGTTGCATACCGGGAGATGATGAAAGCGGGTGCTGTTTCGAATGCTGTGGCATCACAAGCACAAATGCCGGTTAAAGATGAAGTATCTCAAGCAGAAACAATGGCTGATTATTTTGAAACAGTTGAAACACAACTCTCTGTTGAATTCACTCCAACAATCAAATATTCAATTCCATCAGATAATAAGCCGCATTCGGTTGCACTGCAGGAATTTTCCGTCCCGGCGAAATATGAATATTATGCAGCCCCTAAACTTGACAACAATGCATTTCTTGTCGCACGTTTAACTGATTGGGCAAATTATAATTTGTTACCGGGACAAGCCAACATCTATTTTGAAAATTCCTATGTTGGGCAATCTTCAATAAATCCGGTAACAACAAAAGATACACTTACCTTGTCACTCGGCAGAGATCAGAATATTTTCATTTCCCGGGATGTGCTGAAAGATTTTTCAGAAGATAAATTTTTGAGCAGTAATGTAGAGAGAACATTTGCATTCGATATTAAAATTAAGAATAACAAAAAAACGGCTGTTAAAATAATTGTCGAAGATCAAATTCCCATCTCTAAAAATGAAGATATAGTAGTGAAGCTAATTGATTCGTCCGGCGCTGTTTATGATCAGCAAAGCGGAAAACTTAAATGGACGGTTGAAATCGAAGCTGGGAAATATATTTCTAAAAAAATGGTTTACTCTGTTAAATTTCCCGGAGATAAACAGGTTCAAGGGTTATAATAAATATTTTAACACATTGAGGCAGAATCAGTTAATTAAAAAAAGTTTGGCATCAACCAAACCAAAATTTTTTTAATAACTCCGGCATTTATGCCGGAGAAGACGAATCTCATTCAATATCCTGGACTTTAGTCCAGAATAAGGAAACAATTTGGGCTGAAGCCCCGAGTCTTTGTGTTTTTGTTTTCTCCCCGACTTAAAAGTCGGGGTTATAATTATAAACTTTGGTAAGCTAATACTTAATGCTGTCAAAAAAAGTTTAACTTTTATTTTTAAAACTTCTAAATGCAAAAATAAATTGTTTGAAAAAATTACCGGGGAAGAAAGTTCTTAATCCGTATTCATGTGCTTTTACTTCAGGGAAAAAAGCCGTACCGAAAAGCCAATCCCAAATTGCAAACTTAGTTGCAAAATTTCTGTTCCTTCCTTTACCGGTTGTATGATGAATACGGTGCATCTCGGGGCCATTTATAACTTTTTGCAGCCAGCCGGTCCTGATACCAAGATTGGAATGAATATACATACCCCAAACCGCACTTATCACACCTTTGAATGCAATTACTTCTGGTGGAGAGCCGAGCAAAACTATCGGTAAAAATTCTACGGTTTGATTGATCAAAATTTCAAATGCGTGGGAACGAGAGCCGGAAAGCCAATCAACTTTCTTGGGTGAGTGGTGAGCTTCATGCAAACGCCAAAGGTATTTGTTGTTGTGCTGCCAGCGGTGCATCCAATAAATATATAAATCATGTGTTATTGTGAAGAAGATTAGTTGAATCCAAATTGGAATTGCGGCAAATAAATGAAAACGAGAAAGTCCGGTTGAGTTATCAATGGTTTGGATAATGAATGTGAATATGATTATTCCGAGAATGTAACTCTGCGCAATTGTATAAAGAGCAAGATCGTTAAAAAAACCCTCACGTAATATTTTCTGATCTTTATTGTAAGGAAATATTCTTTCGAAAATAATAAATAGTATTGCAGCTACTATTATTATTGAGTAAGAGATTATTTCATACCGGTGCAGACCAAAAAAAATATTTATGATCTTTTCAATCATTACTACCGAAAGGAGATGTTGGATTTTATCCGTCTAAGTTTCTCGATATTCTTATGCTCACTCTCATAAACTTTTTTTGTTCCGTCGCCTAAAGCTTTTTCAATATCGCGAATGTCATGCACGAGTTTTTGCATGCCGCTTATTTCGACCGATGCCGCTTGATCGGTTCCCCACATTGCACGGTCGAGTGTTATATGCCGTTCAACAAACTTAGCTCCAATTGCAACAGCCGCAAGCGTTGGTGCTAAACCGGTTTCGTGTCCTGAGTAGCCGATTGGTACTTCGGAAAAAATTTCTTTGTATGTTCGAATTACCTGTAAATTTAATTCTTCAACGGGACAAGGATAAGTAGATGTTGCTTGTGCAATCAAAAGGTTTTCTGTACCAAGAATAAAAACAGCATCTTCTATTTCCTGTATTGTTGACATTCCTGTTGATATAATGACCGGTCTCCCTGTTGCTTTTATTTTTCGAAGCAGCGAGTGATCAGTTAAAGAAGCAGAAGGAACTTTGTAAATCAGTGGTTTGAACTTTTCTAAAAAATCTACTGAGTTTTCGTCCCATGGTGATGCAAACCAATCAATTCCTTTCTCTCTGCAATATCCGTCTATCTCAAGAAATTCTTCAAATCCAAATTCAATTTTGTGACGGTATTCGATATAGGTAATTCGCCCCCATGGTGTATCGCGTTCAAGATACCATTGATCTTTAGGTACGCAAAGTTCAGGTGTACGCTTTTGAAACTTAACTGCATCACACCCCGCATATATAGCTCCATCAATCAGTTTTTTTGCAAGTTCTAACGAACCGTTGTGATTGATCCCTATCTCAGCAATTATGTAAACCGGCTGATCATCACCAATAAATTTGTTTCCGATTTTAACTTTAGTCGGCATTATCATCCTTTCTAAATACTTTCTTATTTGTTTTAGCTTCAATAATTATTTCTGCAAAATCACGAAACGCCCCGTTGCCGCCCTTGCTGTCAACAATAACATCCGCAATATTTTTAGCAAACATGGTTGCATCTTTGGGGCAAGCAGTTAGTCCGGCAAGTTTCATAATTGTTACATCGTTTGAATCATCACCAATGAAAGCAACTTCTTCCGCTTTCAAATTTCTTCGGGTTATTATCTCATTAAATACTTCATCTTTACGGTTTATACCAAGATGTATTTCTTTCATTTGAAGTTTATTCGCACGTGCGCGGATAATTTCAGTGTTTTCTCCTGTCACAATTCCCGTTTCAACATTTACATATTTTCTTAAACGCTCCACACCCATTCCATCGCGGATAGAAAAACGTTTCATCATTTCTCCCTGAGAAGAATAATAAACGCCTGTATCGGTCAAAACGCCGTCACAGTCTGCTAACACTAATTTAATTTTTGAAGCACGTTTCAAAAGTTGTTTCTTTGTTAATTTTTTCTTTGCCATAAAAAAAGTTCCTTAGTGACTGAGCTCCTAAGTTTATAAAATTACCAGCAAGTCCACCCGCCGTCAACTATCAAATTAGCACCCGTCATATAATTTGATGCATCGCTAGCGAGGAAAATTAATGCGCCTTTATAATCAGTTGGTGTTGCCATTCTTCCTAAAGGAGTTTTAGAAGAATATTTTTTAATGAAGAATTCATCCTGATTATTTTCTACTCCGCCCGGTGTTAACACATTTACACGCACCCCATCCTTTCCCCAATAAGCTGCAAGATATTTTGTAAACATTATTACGGCGCCTTTAGTTGCGGAATAAGCCGGCGGTTTGAAGAAGGATTGAGTGCCGTCTTTTTCTATGTAGAGTGATTGATCCGGCGCAGTTATACCGTAAGTAGATGCAATATTTATGATGCTTCCGCTTTTTTGTTTTGCCATCTCTGTCCCGAGAATTTGAGAGCACAAAAACACTCCGGTTAAATTAACGTCAACAGATTTTTGCCAGAGTTCAAGCGGATAATTCTCAAATTTTGATTGCTCGGTTGCTGCTTTTGGATCTTCGAACATATCGTTAATAGCAGCATTGTTAACAAGAATGTTTATGTGTCCGAATCTTTTTAAAACATTATCTCTCAAATTTTGAATCGAATCCTTTTTAGTTACATCAAGCGAAAAACCAATTGATTCAGTTGATAATGTTTTTGCAAATTCTTCACACTTGGCTTCATTAAGATCTGCAACAATCACATTAGCTCCGGCTTCACTTAATGCTCTGCAATGCTCTTTACCGATTAATCCCAAAGCACCGGTTACAATTGCAGTTTTATTTTT
>VEPI01000074.1:19208-39878 GCA_012026935.1 Melioribacter sp.
TATTTTTTCATCGGTTTCATATTAAAATTATCCACTTTTCTAAACACGGGCTGCACTGGAATTCCGCGCAGTGATTCTTTTAATTTATTTTCTTGAATTGCTTTTTTCAAAAAAGAAAGAGACTCATCTAATGCTTGAAGTGTATAGTCTATATCTGTATCACTGTGAGAGTATGACATATTAAAAAATCCTTGCCAGAGAACTCCGCGTTTGATCATCTCTTGCTGCATCAAAGATTTTTGAATCAGCGGGTCACCGGCTTTTTCTTCAAAAGTTGCCATCGAACGCCAATTATATCCTATTGCTTTTGTGAAATCCAATCTCAATTTATTTGCAATTGAATTATAACCGTCTTTTAATTTTTTCCCTTGATCATTTAGAAACTTTGGTACATTCTTATCACGTAATTCTTCAATTGTTGCTTTCACAGCAGCAAGGGATAAAGCTTCTCCGCCAAAAGTTGTGTAAAAGAAAATATCTTCATCGGCAAGATCCATGATCTTTCTTTTTCCTGTTAGAATAGAAATCGGCATTCCGTTAGCAACAGCTTTTGAATATGTTGCAAGATCGGGAATAATTCCAAAATATTCTTGCGCGCCGCCAAGAGCCATTCTAAATCCCGTCCACATCTCATCGAAGATCAAAACTATTCCCTTTTGCTGGCACAACTCAGAAAGTTTGTGAAGAAAATTATCTTTCGGTTCAGTGAACACTACCGGTTCAAGAATTATCGCAGCAACATCGTCATCAATTGAATTCTTTACAGAATCAATATCATTATAATTAAATGTAAAAGAAAGAGATTGAACTGCTTCGGGGATACCATTATTACGTGCTGTAACCGCAATATACCAATCATGCCATCCGTGATAGCCGCAGCATAATATTTTATTTTTTCCTGTGTAAGCTCGCGCAAGTCGGACTGCTGCACTTGTTGCATCAGCGCCGGTTTTGCTGTAACGGACTGCTTCTGCATTTGGTACAACTTTACGAATCAATTCAGCAACTTCAACTTCGAGCGGGTGCATCATTGAAAATGTGATTCCATCTTCCAATTGTTTCTTTATCGCTACATCAACTTTTGGATATGCATAACCAAGTGATAGCGGACCAACGCCCATCATATAATCAATGTATTCGTTACCATCAACATCCCATACGTGAGAACCTTTTCCTTTTACTAAATATTTCGGTGCAACTCCGTTGATCCATTGGCCGGGACCTTTAGCAAGTGTTTGTGTCACAGATGGAATTAATCCGAGTGCACGATTGTAGAGTTCGTTTGATTTTTCTATTTCTGGAAAACCGTTTGTTAAACTAATTTTATTTGGCATTTAAAAACTCCGGCTATTAGCTAATTGCTCAACAACTTTTTTTGATATCTGCTTCGCAGTAAATCCTTCATACTCAAGAACGTCATTCAATAAACCGGGTTTGAACCATTTATTCATAAAAGCGAAGGGAAGTACATTTGCTGTTTTCCTGTTTTGTAAAAGTACCTCAGAAAGGATTGTATATAGTCCACCGATTATAAAATGATCTTCAATAGTTACGATCAGTTTGCATTCTTCAACAGCTTTTAAGATCGCCTTTTCATCAATTGGTTTTGGTGTGCGAATATTTATCAATCTAACAGAATAACCTTTTGATTCCAAAATTTGTTTTGTCTTAAAGGCTTCACTAAATAGAAATCCATAAACAAGAATCGCTACATCATTTCCTTCTCCAAACATTTCAGCTTTACCAAATTCAAATTTGCTATGCTCTACAACAGGTTTTGTGTTGTTATAACGAATGTAAAATGGGGAAGTGTATTCAAAAATTTTCGGTAAACATTTCAGCATATCATTTTCATCTGCGGGGCAAAATACATTTACATTTGGAATTCCGCGCATGATTGAAACATCTTCAATCGCTTGATGAGTTGGACCGTTACCATCAGATAAAAATCCGGGAACAGCACCAACAATTTTTACCGGTAGATTTCCAATTCCAACATCAGTGCGTATGAACTCGAATGCCCGCATTGTGAGAAACGTAGCAAGCGCATGAACTATTGGAATTCTGCCACGCAAGGCTAAGCCAGCCGCCATCCCGATTAATGTCTGTTCGGTTATTCCAGTATCAATAAAATTATTTTTGATCTTAGCAGTAATATTTCTCATCGCGGATCTATTCTCGGAAGTCATGATCATATAGCGGTCATCTTTGTTTATGAGTTCAAATATTAAATCTTCGTAAGTCATCTTATCTCGCCACAATAGTTTCTGAAGTTAATTTTGTTTTTTTACTGCCGTGTAGTTCTTTTAACAACTGTTCAATTTCTTCCTTCTTAAAATTTACAAACCAGCGGTCTGCACGTTTTTGAATACTTGGTAATCCCTTACCGCGTATTGTCTCCGCAATAACAACAGAGACTTTATTTTTTTCAAATGGAGTTTTTGAAAAATTTTTTTCCATCTGTTCAAAATTATGTCCATTGATTTTTTTAATCGAACACCCGAAAGCAGAAAATTTCTTAGTCAGTGGTTTAAGGGGAATTAAATCTTCCGTCTGCATATTTGCCTGAAATTGATTACGGTCAACAACGATCAGGAGATTATCAAGTTTGTATGCTGAAGCAACAAGCAAAGCTTCCCACATTGATCCTTCGTTAAGCTCGCCGTCACCTACAACAACGACAATTTTATTTTTCTGTTTACGCAATTTACAGTCCATTGCAACTCCCATTGCAACGGAAAGATTATGCCCAAGCGAACCGGAATGAAACTCAATTCCGGGAATGTTTCTGTTTGGATGCCAGTAGATGAAATCATTTGTCTTTAAGTGATTTTTTAACCTTGCTTCTTCAAGCCAGCCAAGTTCAACATATGTACCGTAAAGAGCGGGAACATCGTGTCCCTTCGAAAGGAAAAAATAATCACGGTTCGGATTCCGGAAATTTTTTGGTGAGATATTTAAAAATTCTTTGTAAAGATAAACAATAAGGTCAGTACAAGATAATGATGCACCGATAAAACACCCGCCGTTGCCGCTCATTCGAATTATATGTTCTCGAACACGTAAAGCAGTTTGCTCAAGGTCTTTTAATTTTTTCTTATTCATTTCTTTTGATTTTGTTTTTGTATTCGTCTATATGAGTTAATTCATCAAGGTGATTTTCGTACCAGTATTTGCCGAGATACTGCTGATTTATTTCCGCGATTTCCGTTTTTTGTTTAAGCAAAGTTAATATATCGTTCAGACTAAAAGCAGGATTTGTTGAATAGAGTTCATCATAAACTTTTCTGATAAACTCGTAATCTTCCGGAAAATCAATTGTCCATCTGTGAGTGGAAGAATAATCATATCCGGTTTCCCAGGCAACATTTCCGACACTAAACACATCTTGGTGTTCCCAAATAAACGGGGTTGTATGCTCACGTTCGTAATCTTTTGTTGCATCTTTCCACGCACATTCGAGAGATTCGAATGAAAATATTTCGACATCGTTTCCATCTGGATAAGTTGCCGGATGCAGATTACTAACAAAATCAAACTCATCGGAACTAACATAGTGCTCAATAACTTTATCAATCACTTTGGGGTCTATGAGAGGACAATCGGATGGAATTTTAACAACAGCATCTGCATTGAATTGTTTTGCAACTTGATAGTGTCTGTCTAAAAGATCGGTTAAATGTCCTCGAAAGCAAATCAAATTATTCTGAGCGCACAATCTTTCGATTTCATCATCATCAGGATTTGTTGATGTTGCAACTATAACATCACCGACATGTTGTGCCAAGTTAACCCGTTCAATCATACGAATTAAAAGCGGTTTGCCTAACAACGGCAGCATAACTTTACCGGGCAGTCGTGTTGATGACATTCGTGCTTGTATGACAGTAATTATCTTCACGTTTTAACCAAACTTAATTCAAACTTTTTGTGAATTTCATCTAATGATGTACGTGGAAATCCAAGAATATATTTCCCAATTTCTGCAATTTTTTCTGAAGATGTCCCGTTGTTTTGAATCGGCATCAATTGTTTAAGCTCGTCAATATTAAAAGCGGAATGAACTTCTTTACCGAACAATATTCCCACATAAACCACGGAAGAAAATTTTGTAATAAGAACATCACAATTTGCAATCATGTTATTAATATTTCCGCTAGGGAAGACAAGAGCGCCCGGTGCGAGCTTATTAATTTCCTCTGTTGCTCTATCAACTTTTTCATTTGGGTGTAATTTGAAAATCAATTGTTTACCGTTTGCAATCTTAACACATTCTTGAATGAACTTTTTTCTATTCTCGATTTTATAAGTTTCGCGTGCATCGGAAGTTGCAACAAGTACAAAATGTTTATGAGGGAAATTATTGTTTGCAAATTGTCTCAGATTATCAAAGTTTGGAATTCCGGTTACAATAATTTTCTCAGGCTTAACACCTTTCCTGTTGATAAAAAAATCTTTATAACCTTCTGAAGCAACACAGAATAAAGTGTACTGATCTGACATTCCCATAGTTGAAGTACTTGCAAGCCAGCGCGGAAGCCTTAGATACTTGACCAGATGAAACATTAATGTTTCCGGATCGGTCATTCCTTCCTGAACAAGGATTATTTTTTTCTTGCGGATGTTTTTTGGCATGATCAGATCGGCGCAGGTATATATCAAATCATAATCGTGACTGACTCCGCGGTAATCAAGTTGAAGATTATTTTTATGAATGTAGTCTTCCGTTTTCAACCGGAATTGGCCGTTGAGAATTGAAAATTTTATATAGCCGATGCTGACCAGATAATTTATAAACCCATCGGTGTAGTATGGCGTAAAGTAACAATTGAAATCCTGCATATGCTGCGAGATTTGATGCATCATTGAAGTCTGATTAAGCGATCCGCAAATAAAAAGAATTTTCTTCTTATACATATCCATTTAATAACTATTTGTAAAAGCACCGCAAAATTAGAATTTAACTGTTACTAAATTGTTAAAAGTTGATTAACAAATTGTTAAGATCTGAAATTTTACAAGAGCAAATTCGATATTTTCTCATTCTTCCGATATTAATTTAATTATTTCTTGCCTAAGATGGATATTGAGTTTGTAAGCTAATGGAGAGATTTAATATGTTTTATTAAGGAAGTCATTTAAATGATATCTTTTTTTTCTATTTTAAATCAACAATAATTTAAAAAGGCAGATAAATGATAAAGAATATTTGCATTGTTGAAGATGAAAAATATGAAAATCTATTGCCTCTTGTTTATATGCGTCCAGTTTATGATCTACGTTGCGGTATCTTAACATTAAGAGAAAAGATTGAAAATTCGTTTCCCTCGGCCAAAGTATTTTTGCATTGCCGCAAGTATCTTGAAGAAAAAGTAAGAGAGGTTAATAAGAATATATCGGTTAATAATTTGAGCGGACTCGATTCATGTTTGTTTGTAAACGGAAGAGTGATTTTAAATTCGAAAGCAATTAAACAGATTTCAAAAAATGGGGATGCACTTTATTATTCTGGAGAAACTTTTGTTGCAGCAAAACTTAGTGGTGATAAATTTAAGAAAGCAGTCTTAAAATTAGATTCTTTTTTTACAAAAAATTTTTTTGAAGGAATTGAAAGTGCTAATTGTGAAACGACAATTATTAATTATCCATGGGATTTGATTTCAAACAACGGCGGGCAAATTGTCTCAGATTTTGTTTATCTCAAACCTAAAAAGAAAAATATTCGCGGAAAAATTTATAAAGGTTCTGTTTTATTAAACAAAAAAAATATTTTTATCGGAGACGGTTCGGTAATAAAACCTGGAGTTGTTATTGATGCAGAAGAAGGTCCTGTTTACATTGGTAAAAATGTAAAAGTTTTTTCCAATTCTGTTATTGTCGGGCCATGTTTTGTGGGAGATAATTCAACTATTAAGATCTCTGCCAAGATTTATGAAAACACCAGTATTGGTGAATTTTGTAAAGTGGGTGGTGAGGTTGAAGGTTCTATAATTCATTCTTACGCGAATAAACAGCACGATGGATTTATCGGCCATTCATACATTTCACCATGGTGTAATTTAGGTGCTGATACAAATAACAGCGACTTAAAGAATAATTACGGAAACATAAAAGTAATTATTAACGATAAACAAGTTGATTCAGGAAAAATGTTTGTCGGTTTAACTATGGGCGACCATTCCAAAACTTCAATAAACTCTATGTTTAATACCGGTACAGTTTGCGGTGTAGCTAGTAATGTTTTCGGTTCCGGATTTCCTCCTAAATATATTCCCTCTTTTGTGTGGGGCGGTGCTGATTCGATGACGACTTATAATTTAAACAGCGGAATTGAAGTTGTTAAAAAGGTAATGGCAAGAAGAAAAGTTGAATTTACAAACGCTGACAAAAATTTATTATCAAAAGTATTTGAATTAACAAAAAATGAAAGAATACGAAGAGGCATGTCTGATTAGAAATTAATTATTCATAAATGTCAGGATCTGAAATGAGATTAATAATTCAACCTAATTATGAATTGGTCTCGAAATGGGCGGCTAATTATGTCGCATCGAAACTTTTAGAATTTAATCCGTCGCCTTCAAAACCTTTTGTGCTTGGATTACCTACGGGTTCTTCACCTGTAGGAATGTATAAGGAACTGATAATGCTATGCAGTTCGGGAAAAGTTTCTTTTAAAAATGTAGTTACATTCAACATGGATGAATATGTTGGGCTTCCAGAGACTCATCCCGAGAGTTATCATCATTTTATGTGGAGTAAATTCTTCGGTCACATTGATATTAAAAAAGGTAATGTAAATATCTTAAATGGAAATGCAGAAAACTTAGAAGACGAATGCGAGAAATATGAAGAAAAAATTAAAAGCTATGGCGGCATTGATTTGTTCCTCGGAGGCATCGGTCCCGACGGGCATATTGCATTTAACGAACCAGGCTCTTCCTTAGGTTCTCTAACGCGTGTTAAAACTTTAACAATGGATACAATAATTGCCAACTCAAGATTTTTTGATAACGATATAAATAAAGTTCCAAAAACAGCTTTAACTGTTGGAGTTAAGACAGTGATGGACGCAAAAGAAGTTTTAGTGATAATAATCGGTCATAATAAAGCAAGGGCATTGAATAAAGTAGTTGAAGAAGGCTTAAATCATATGTGGACCGTTAGCGCTTTGCAGCTTCATCCCAAAGCAATTATTGTTTGTGATGATGCTTCGACAGTTGAGTTAAAAGTAGGAACTGTAAATTATTTTAAGGATATAGAAGCACTAAACTTAAATCCCGAAACTTTACTAAAATAATTTCTCAATTAATATTTGTTGAAAAAATGGCAATCACAAATAATAAATTAATGGTTTACGGTGCGAATGGATATTCTGCGCAATTAATTATAGAAGAGCTTATTTCGAGAGGAATAAAACCGATTCTTTCCGGAAGAAATGAATCAGCCTTGAAAGAGCTTTCTCATAAATATAATTGCGAGTACATAGCGGTTGATCTTTATGATAATGTAAAATTAGATTCTGCATTAGACGGAGTACATACAGTTCTTAATTGTGCGGGTCCTTTTAAGTTCACGGCTAAAGAAATTATGGAGGCATGTTTAAGATGTAAATGCAATTACCTTGATATAACGGGCGAGATTCCGGCAATGTATATGGCATTTTATCTGAATCAAAAAGCAAAAGAAAAGAGAGTTGTATTTCTGCCAAGTGTTGGCTTCGATATTATTCCCACCGATTGCCTTGCAAAAAGATTAAGCGAACAAATGCCGGATGCAACTCACTTGAAATTAGGTTTTTCCAACAAAGGTGGAAAAATTTCAAGAGGTACCTGGTTAACTACACTGGAATTTCTTGGCGGTACCGGAAGAATTAGACGTGATGGTAAATTAGTTGAATCAAATATTGGCGAATATACAATTGATTTTAAAATAAAAAATTTTTCATTTTGCGGACTTTCAATTCCATGGGGCGATGTTTATTCATCGTATCAATCAACAAAAATTCCAAATGTTGAAGTCTATATTGCCTTGCCGAGATTAATGGTTAAATTAAAATCACTGGTTCTTTTCTTCCTGAAGATTTTGAAGATACCTTTAATTAAAAATATCGTTGCAATATTCATGAAGAAAATTTTAACCGGACCGGTAAAATCAAAACGCGATTCAACTAAAACATATGTATGGGGCAGAGTAGAAAACGCAAAAGGAAAAATGATTGAAGAAATATATCAAGTTATGGAAGGATACAATCTAACTGCAATTGGAGCCGCCGAAAGTGTTGAAAGAGTTTTGAAAAACACTCTTAAGCCCGGCACTTACACACCGTCACTTGCATTCGGAAGTGATTTTATGGATCTGTTTGTTATAAATAGAATTATTTAACCAGTTCACCCTCTCTATATTCAATTGATGAAATAATCTTTCCGCTTTCATCATACGTAAAACATTTTCCATCAAGAAGATTATTTTTATAAGTCTGAAGATCAGAAACATTGCCGCTCGGAAAATAATATTTTGTAATTCCGTCTTTCAATCCGTCCCGATATTCTACCTCAGCATTAAGAATTCCGGATCTGGCAAAAATTTTTACAACACCGTCTAGTTTGTCATTTCGGTAAATCTGTTCTGATTCAACTTCACCGCTTGGATAAAATGTTTTTGCAGAACCTTCCCGCAAACCATTAGTATAATTTACCTCAGCTACTTTAACACCTTCCTTATTAAATTTTGTTGATATCCCATTCTTCATATTGCTAATGTATTGTGCAACTTCTTCGAGAGTTCCGCCCTCGTTGTAATATTTACTTTCTCCTTCTAACAAACCTGATTTATAATTCAATTCAGATTTGATAAATCCGCTTACGAAATATTCTTTTATCAATCCATCAAGTTTTCCTTCCTTAAAAGTAACCTGTTTTTTCAAAGTACCTTCATCCCAGTACTCATCAAAATTTTCTTCCACCTTGCTAACTTTAGCACCGTAATCAAAACGTTCTCGTTTAATAATCTGACCGTTTTCATATGTATCAATAACTTTAATTTTTCCGTCGGGATAATAGAGGTAGGAGGTTCCATCAAGCTGGTCGTTCTTGTAATTTGCATCTAATGCAATTGTACCAAAATCATAATATACTTTGCTTTTGCCGTCTAGTTTATCATTAACGTAATTACGTTCAACTTCAACTTTTCCGTTTTCAAAAAATATTTTTGATTCGCCGTTTAGTTTGCCGTTAATGTAATTCCATATCGCTTGAAGTTTTCCGCTTTTGTAGTAGGTATTGCTGGGGCCGCTTTGAATATCATTTACGTAAACCGGTTCTGCCCAAAGTTCTCCCGTTTCATAATACCATTTGGATTTTCCTTCAAGCCTTCCATTGCGGTAATTCCATTCCATGCTTTTTTTCCCGTCCTCGAAATACCAGCTTGAAACTCCCTCCTCTTTTCCATTTTCAAAATTCCATTCTTTCCAAAGTTTACCGCTTTCATAATATTCTTTATAAAGACCATTTCGTAAACCGTTAACTATTGCTCCTTCTGATTTAAGTTTGCCGTTTGAATAATATTCTCTTTTAACATCACTCTGGGCGTATAATAAATACGAGATGGCAAAGAATATTACGGCTAAAAGGTATTTGATTTTTATAAATTGCATTAGCTCAATTAAAATTTTGCACCAAATTAATCACAAAAAAGTTAATGTGAAATGGATAAGAGTTGATTAAATTTACAGTAATAAAAGAGAGAAACAATGTTCACAACAAAGGTTAAAGTCTATTTTTACGATGCCGACCCGGCGGGAATTATTTTTTACGCAAGTTTATTTAAATATGTTCATGCTGCATATGAAGATATGATGAGAAGTTTTCATACCGAGAGAGATTATTTTTTTGATAAAGAATACATCTTACCCATCATTCATGCTGAAGCCGATTATGTTAGACCGATAAGAGTGGGAGACGAACTTCGTATTGATGTTATAGTAAGCCTTCTGAAAAATTCTTCTTTTGAATTAAGTTATAAATTTTACAAAGATGATGACACGTTTGCAGCAATTGCCAAAACCGTTCATGTTTGTGTGCTTAAGGAACAATTTAAGAAGATCGAGTTGCCTAAAGAATGTTATGATAAGCTGAAAACTAACTTAGCTTAAGCATCTTCAATAATTCCGTTCGATTTACTTTATCCATTTCATTACGCGGAATTTCATCAACAATAAAAAAGCGTTTAGGAATTTTATACGCTGCTATTTTCTCTTTAAGAAAATCTTTTATCTCATCTTCTGAAGTAGTTTCCGAAACTATTGCCGTACAAACAATTTGCCCCCACGTTTTATCTTGAAGACCAAACACAATTACATCTTTTACTAACGGATATTTTCTAATAATTAATTCAACCTCATAGGCACTAATATTCTCCCCGCCGGAAATTATCAGATCATCTCGACGTGATTCGATGTAGAGATAACCTTCGTCATCAATCCATCCATAATCGCCCGTATAATACCAATCATTTTGTAATTTATTGTTAGTTGTTTGCTGATCGTTGTAATATTCCTTAAAAAGTGATTTTGAAGAAACAGCAATTTCACCTAAAGCGTTTTTATCCTTATTTATAATCTTGATCTTATTCTGTCCGATAAGTTTTCCAGCAGAATCCGGTTTAGATTTTATATCATCCGGGTGAAGGGCTGTTACCATAGAACAAGTCTCTGTTGAGCCGTAAACTTTTACTATAGGCCATGATTTTTTTACAGCTGCTTGAATTAATTCTGTTTGAGAAGGACCACCGCCAAGAAAAACAAACTTCAAATTTTTATTTGGTTTAACGTTATGATCTAACAACTCTCGAAGAGTTGTTGGAACTAATGAAATATGTGAAGGGTTTGACCGCTTGATTGTTTGTTCGATGTCTTCAAATTTTGGTGATGTAGGAAATATAACAGTACAAGCGGCAATTAAGGATCGGATTAAAATCATAAATCCACCGATATGATAAAACGGTAATGATGCGAGCCAAATATCATTTGGCGATAATTCAGCAAATGAATTCAATGTCAAAACGCTTTCGTACAAACTCTTAAATGTGTGAACTACAGCTTTTGGATTCCCTGTACTGCCGGATGTGAACATAATTAAAGAGCAATTGAGAATTGAGAATTGCGAATTGCGAATTATGAAATTGTGTTTTCGTGTTTCATGAATCTTAATTATGTTTATATCAAGTACGTTCTGAAATTCCAAAGTAGAAAATTGTGATTTGAGCGAATCATCAATAATTAGAAATTTTACATCGGCAATATGAAGCTCATCTTCAATTTCATTTATGGTCTTTCTCGTATTTAGTGGAACCGGGATTGCTCCAATAAACCACAATGCATTAACTATTACGAAAAATTTGTAACTGTGTGTGTATAAGATTCCCACACGATCATTTTCTCTAACATCATTCGTCAGCAAATAATTAGCTGTGAGATTACACTCTTCTAAAAATTTTTGATATAAAATTGAACCTTGCTCTGTTTGGATTGCAGCGTTGTGCGGGTATCTGGATGCCTGTTCAATTAACCAATGTTCTTTATTGCTTATCGTAATCATGCGAGTTTTACATTAAAGTGAGGCGGAAAACTTTTTGCGCTTAAATTTATCTTTCCGGCTTTTATGATAAACGGATCTGAACAAATATCTTTCTCGAAAAAATCAGAAGTATCAAGTCCATGAGCAAAATTATGATTTGTCGCTGCGGCTAGTAAAACCAATCCGCTTTTTCCGACAGAACTTTCGAATGAAGACGTGATAATTATTTTTTTATTTTTCTTTTCCACTTCTTTAATTATTCTAAATAAAGCGATCATTCTTCCCAAAACCATAGGTTTCAATACAATAAATTCTATATTAGAATTATTAATTATTTCAAAAGCATCATCAATCGAATGAATTGATTCATCAGCTGCAATTGGAACAGGAGATTCCTCCGCAAGCTTTTTAAGATTTTTCAAATTACCGCAGGGTTCTTCAATATATTGAATATTGAAAGGTGAGAGTTGTTCTAAATAATTTTTTGCCTCTTCAAATTTCCATTTTCCATTTACATCTAAGCGGAGACTAACTCCATCTCCATATTGTTGTCTTATCTTACTAATTAATTCTAGATCATCCTTAAAATTATCTCTGCCTATTTTAATCTTAACTGTGTAATAACCATAATTTATTTTTTCTTCGATTGCAGATAAGATTTCATTGGTTTCTCCAAATCCGCACACGGCATTTACATTAATTATAGGTTTTAGATTGCCTACGAATTGATTTACAAAATTTTTGTTTCTTTTAATCATTAAGGATAAGATTGCCTGCTCTAATGCAAAACGAACTGATGGAATAAGTTTGAAACTATCTAATGATTGAGTAACAGCATCAAGGGTTTCTTCGATACTAAAATCAATTAACTGCGTTCTTAAATCTTTTAATGTGGTCTCAACCTGATCATTTGATTCGTAACTAAAATTAATTAAAGGAGAAGCTTCACCGAATGATTGATTGCCGAGTTCGTCATCTAAGGAAATAATAAATCCGACCCTCAATTTTATTGTTTGATTTGAAGATTGAAAAGGAATTTTAAGCTGAAGCGAAAAAGGAGTGTATTTAAAATCTTTTATTGTCATAGAAGAATTCCGGCTGCAAATAGCAAACCGTAAAGAGCAGAAAGTTTAGCTGTAAGCTCGAGAGTTTTATTTAATTCACGCCCGCGTAGTGTATAAATCATGCGAATTAATTTTATGGATAATGGAAGTGAAAGGAAGGGGAGGAATATCAAAATACTTTTCTTGAATGTGAAATAAACAACAAACAGAATTGCATATGAAACTACCATAAAAAAAACATATTGAATACGGGCAAACTTTTCACCAAAGATTACAGCAAGGGTATTTTTCCCATTTGAGTGATCTTCTTCCCTGTCGCGGTAATTATTTACAACTAAAATATTTGTTATAAGTGCACCAACAGGAATGGATGACCAAAACACCATTGCAGTAATTTCATTTGCCTGGACAAAATATGTTCCTACAGTGCCGATGAACCCAAAAAAAATAAATACTGCAATATCACCGAGGCCATTGTAGGCAAGTGGGAACGGCCCAGCGGTGTAAGCTATGCCGGCAAGTATAGAAAAAATTCCGATTAATAAAATGAAAAGTCCGCCAAGATAAACAAGATATAATCCAAGTATGAAACTCAATCCAAAAGTAAAAAATATTCCAACTTTCATTTCATACTTAGATAATAAACCTGAAGCTGTTGCCCGTAGAGGACCGACTCTATCTTTTTTATCTGATCCGTGTAAAAAATCAAAAAGATCATTTACTAAATTAGTTCCTATTTGAATTAATAGAGAACATAACAAAGCTACCAAAGCCGCTATTGGATGGAATACACCATCGTGAACCGCGATAGAACTGCCGACGATAACAGGCATAACTGCTGCTGCTAACGTTCTTGGACGGCTGGCAAGTATCCAAGCATCAAATTTGGAAATTGTATTTGTCTGTGATTCGATCATCACAATTATGGCACTCTTGGAAATTTTTTGAAATCCGGTTTACGTTTTTCGTTATATGCGTTTCTACCTTCCTGCGCTTCATCGCTCATGTAATAAAGTAAGGTTGCATTACCGGCTAGCTCCTGAATTCCGGCTTGGCCATCAAGTTCTGCATTGAACGCCGATTTAAGTAATCGAATTGCAAGCGGACTTTTTTCTAAAATTTCTTTTGCCCACTTAATCCCTTCTTCTTCAAGTTTATTTAATGGAACTACTTTATTAACGAGTCCCATCTCGAAAGCTTCCTGAGCATTATATTGATGGCACAAATACCAAATCTCTCTTGCCTTTTTTTGTCCTACAATTCGTGCAAGATAACTAGCACCGAAACCTCCGTCGAAACTTCCAACTTTTGGTCCCGTCTGCCCAAAGACCGCATTATATGCAGCAATAGTTAAATCGCATACAACATGAAGTACATGTCCGCCGCCTATTGCATATCCGGCTACAAGTGCAATAACAGGTTTGGGGATACTTCGAATTTGTTTTTGAACATCGAGAATGTTAAGACGCGGTACACCATCTTTTCCAACATAACCTTTATCACCTCGAATGGATTGATCTCCGCCGGAGCAGAATGCATACTTGCCGTCTTTAGACGGACCTTTTCCTGTTAATAAAATTACTCCGATGTTTGAATCTTCGCGCGCATCTGTAAATGCATCATAAAGTTCTTTAGTTGTTTCCGGTCTAAATGCATTTCTTTTCTCCGGCCGATTGATAGAAATCTTTGCTATACCATCCATTTTTTCATAAATGATATCTTGATATTTTTTCGCTTTCTTCCATTTGTAATTCATAAATGCCTTCAGAGAGAATTCAAAAACTCTAAAACAAATTTAGTAAAAAGCTCCGGCTTTTCTAAGTGAACATTATGACCGCATTCGGGAATTGATTTATGAGTTGCATTAGGCAGTTTATCTTTCATCTTGTTGTTAATGTCAGAGTATTTTTCATCCGATTCACCGTTTAATAGGAGAACAGGAAATTTGAACTGTGAAAGTTTTTCCCAGAAACTGGGCATTAATCCCGTACTAAAACATGAAAGAATGTTTGCTAACCCGGTTGCACTATTTTGATTCCGCAATTTCTTTTCATCTCCAAAATACGGATGTTTTTTTAACGATTCGAAAAGGGGAATGTTGAACCAGTACTCAATAAATGATTCAACACCTTCATTTTTAATTTTATCTGATAGGAGAAAATCAAATTCAACTCTTTCTTTCTTAAGAATGAAATCTTCAATTCCGGGCGAAGTACTTTCTAAAATTGCTGCTTTAATCTTTTGCGGATGCCTGTAGCTGTATGCCAAAGCTGCTCTTCCACCCATTGAGTAACCGGCAATAATAAATTTTTTAATGTTAAGTTGATTAATTATAGAATCAATCTGATTAACAATAGCATGGCATGAATAGTAATCTTGATTCTCGGGTGAATCGGTTTCACCATGTCCAATAAGATCAATTGCAATCGGAAAAAATTTTGGAGGAATTTTGTTAAAGATAAACTGCCAATCGGAGGCTCTTCCTGTAAATCCGTGCAGAAAAACTATTGGTGTTTTTTCATTATTAAAATCGGATTCATTGATGTGAAGATTAAATTGAATATCGTCAACTTTTAATTTCATTTATATATAAATCTACTTCGTTTGAAACTGCTTTCCAATATTTCTCTCTTTGTTCTTTTGATTTTTTCGCATTGGTACAAATTTCAAGAACAGTAATCTTTTTATTCTTTTTCGAAGAACTGATGGCTGAATTAAAGTTCTTCCAATTTTTAATTCGGATAAATTTCCCGCCATAAGCTTTAACTAATTTAGAAAGATCAAGTTCCAACGGGGTTATGAAATTTTCGAGAAGGAATTCTTTATAGTTAGAAATTGGCAATGATTCAAAAATCCCGCCGCCATTATTGTTAATAAGAACTACTGTTAGTGGAATTTTGTACTTAATGGCATTATGAAGACCGTTCATATCATGATAGAAGGCCAGATCGCCAATTAAAAGATATGTTGACTTATTCGATGTCTTGGCAATACCAAGTGCAGTAGAATTTATTCCATCTATTCCGCTTGCACCGCGGTTTGAAAAAATATTTATCTTTTTATTACTTGATGAAGCAAAAAAATCTATATCTCTGATTGGTAAAGAGTTCGAGACCATCAGATTTGATTTTTGCGGTAACGATTTGATCAATTCGTTCGCAATTCTTCCCTCGAATGGAAATTCTGCATTGTTGATCAATTTATTTTTTAATTCGGAGGCTTTATTATTCATTACCTGAAGATCAATTAGCCAGCAGCTATCACGTTTAATATTTTTCTCAATATTTTTTAATATTGAAGTACAAAAATTATTTGGATTAACCGCAAAGATTTTTTTGGCAGTATGGGATGGATCGTTCTTGTCTCCAAATTCGTTAACTAATATTTTCTCCGCACTTGAATTTTTAAAAAAATCCAGCAGAATATTTGACGTTGGAGTCCCTCCGAATTGAATGATCAATTTCGGATCAAAATATTTTTGAAAATTTTTAACTCTGGCAAAAGCAGTTAAATTATCAATGAAATATTCTTTAGAATGGTTTCCAAACCTTAATGAAGATGAACCGTCGGCATATATTGGATAGCCAAAAGTTTTTGAAAATTGGACAAGGTTTTTTGTAAAATCTTTGTTGTAATATTTAGAACCGACCAGTATAAGTCCGCGTTCAATACCAAGAAATTTTTTTGTGAGACCTTCAAAATCAACTTCAGCTTCTTTTTTCTTATTCGGAACGAGAGAAGATTTTGAAAATGTCTTTTGAATTTTACTTATCTCGATTTTATCCGTATAACTTTTAGGTTCAAAAGGTTTCTCGAATGAAAAATTTATATGAACGGGACCTTTATCTGCTATACTAGAATTTATAATTAGGTTATCTGCTAAGTCATTTATAAAATTTAGATTTTTAAGATCTGGTAAACCGGCATCGGCAAAATAACGTATGTGATTTTTAAAAATATTTTGCTGATTGATAGTTTGGTTTGCACCGCTGTTTCTAAGAGCAGGCGGCCGGTCAGCAGTACAAATAATAAGCGGAATACGCTGGTAAT
Source organism: Melioribacter sp. (assembly GCA_012026935.1). GTDB lineage: Bacteria > Bacteroidota > Ignavibacteria > Ignavibacteriales > Melioribacteraceae > Fen-1258. Next base: position 35,899 of record VEPI01000074.1, read on the forward strand.
ATGCCTCGATTATTGCCGGATATAATTCAGCAACAGCTGTACCGGATGTTGTTACAACAGCAACAGGAGATTGAGTATTCTTTGCAATACCCAGAGCAAAAAAAGCAGAAGAGCGTTCATCAACTATTGGAAAAAGATTAATGGATTTATTAGATGCAAATGCTAGTGTTAGCGGTGTGCTTCTTGAACCGGGTGAAATACATGCATAGCGAACACCGAGCTCGGTAAGTCTTTGGACAAAAACATCACACCAAAAAGTATTACGATTTATTGATAGTTTCATTTGTAAATAGAGATAATATTGGTCTTAGTTTTAATTCTGTTTCGTTGAATTCAGATAAACTTTCTGAACCTTCAACTATTCCGCAACCGGCAAATGCACGCAGCAATCCTTCTTTCAATAATGCGGATCTTATTCCTACAATAAATTCACCTTCATTTTCAAGACTGAACCAACCTAAAACTCCGGCGTACATACCGCGATCGAATTCTTCAAGATCATTTATAGTTTTTAATGCTTCGGATTTTGGCGTTCCGCAAACCGCAGGCGTTGGGTGAAGCAATTCTAATAAAGAAAATAAATTTGTATCCTGTTTTAGCCTTGCTCTAATCTGTGCATAGAGATGCTGAATATTCTTATATTTTTTAATTGACGGTTGTGAATCGAAAAGGATTTTTTCTGTAACTGGTGTTAGCTGCTTAAGAATAAAATCAACAACACTTTTATGCTCAGCTATATTCTTATCGCTGTGTAAAAGTTCGGCCGCATAATTTTCATCTTCTTCAATGTTAGTTCCACGCGGAATTGAACCGGCGAGAGCGTCTGTTTCGATATATCCGTCAGAAATTTTAAAAAGTTTTTCTGGAGAGGCTCCCAAAAATACTGAGTCACCATTTCGATAAGCGAAAGTATAACAATTCTCAAAATTTTCTTCCAATCTTTGTAGCAGAGAAAGTATATTCTGATGTTCTATGAATTGCAAATCCTTATATCTTGCAAGAACCACCTTGCTTAATTTGCCATCAGAAATTTTTTTTAAAGCATTATTGATTTTATTTGACCAGTTAAGTATTTCAAAATCCGGAGAATTTTTACCAGAAAGTTCAGGCTCTGAATCATTCAATCTCTCTGAATTAAATTTTAGTTCAGCCGTGAGACTATCAATTATCTCGTCTGTATTTTCAAGATTGAAAATGGTTACCGGGAAATTAAAAGTAATAAAGCTCTCATCGTTAATTCTGAGAAGAAGAATCTTAGGTATAAACCATTTTTCGGTATTAAAATTTTTCCAGATTGAATCATTTTTTGAAGAGGGAAATTTTATTCCTCCTACAAATAATGGATGTTTTAATCTGTGGGGTGAATTTGAATAAAACCGCTTTGTGAATTCGGTCAATAATTTATTTTTTAATGTCGAGTTCCCAAACGGGAAGGAGAAAAGCTCTTTATAACCAAAAAAAGAAAATGTTTCATTCGGCTGACACCAATAAAACGAAATTTCATGACTGTTGACTAAATTTGCCACTAAACTTTTGTAATCGTTTTCAAGGATCGGCTGTGTGTAACTTATAACAGATTCTTGAGATAATTCTTTCAATCTTAAGCTGCTAATAAACTTTATAAATTCTTTTCTGTCTATCATAAATATTGATTTAGAATTGTATTCTTTTATTTGGATAATATAATTTATTTGCTAATTGATTCAAACATTTACAAGTCATATAAACCTCAGTAGTCAATAAAACTTTTATTATTCAATACCAAATTAAAAATTTTACACCCCTTTTTAAGTCTTAATAGATTTATTTTTGCTAAAACGTTGATTAAATTACCTATAAGCTATTAATAGCAAAATTACGATGAAATATTCAAAGTTCATGAATAATAATTTTGAATATAATGGAAAGGATAGGCAGTAATGCTTAAAGATAAAAAAGTTCTAGCTTTAGAATTATGTGAAAAAATTTCTAAAGCAACTGATAAATTTCGCAAAGTTCAAGCACGACAAATGTTTGAGCAAAAATTGACCTCACCACAATTTGGTGTTCTGGAGATTCTTTACAATTCCGGATCTTTATCATTGAAAAAAATCAGTGATGAAATGATGGTAACAGGAGCTAATATTACATGTGTTGTTGACAATCTTGAGAAAGAAGGATTTGTGAAAAGAACTCACTCAAAAGAAGATAGACGTGTGATTCTTGCTGACTTGACGGACTCCGGCAGACATAAGATAGAATCTATTTTACCTGAATATTATAAAAATATTTCTGCTATGGTTTCTTCGCTCAGTGAAAATGAACAAATGACGGTTATCAATTTACTCGATAAGTTTTAATCTCAGTTTTACTGTGGCCGAAATGCCAGTGCACACCATTCGTCCATTGTGATTTTTTCCGTAAGCTTAAATTGAAGCAGTGTATATTTTTCTACAATATCAGGTTCATCAATTATTAGAAGTCCTGATAAAATAATTGCACCATTTTTTTTAATCTTAATTTTTATTTCATCCGCAATTTCTAATAAAATATGTTTATTAATATTTGCAACGATTAGATCAAATTCTTTTTCTTCAATTTGCTTTATCTCTGCCAGCCGAATTTCTACTTTACTGCTTAGATAATTTGCCTTAACATTTTCATTGCCGTTTAGAACACACCATTCATCATTATCAATACAAAGCGCAGAAGCTGCACCAATCAACACTGTGCTAATACCTAAAACTGCAGTTCCGGAACCAACATCCAAAACTTTTTCGCCGCCGCTTATATATTTTTCAATCATCTTAAGAACCAGCTGCGTTGTAGCATGCTCGCCGGTACCGAAAGACATTTTAGGATCAATTGTAATAATGATCTGCCCGGGTTTTGAAATGTATTCTTTAAATGAAGGTTTAATAACAATCTTCTCAGTCACTTCAATAACACGCACATTTTTTTCGTATTCCTCGTTCCAATTCTTGTCTTCAAGTGTATCTTCCTGAATGAAAAATGATTCTATAAGTTTTTCATTAATCATATCTTTTAAAATATTTTCAATATCCTTACGGGAAATATTTTTAGATGAGTTTATAAATACCGCAACTGCATTATCTGTCTCGTTAATACCGTCAATATCCAGTTGCCATAATAATCCGCTGACCAGATCATTATTTGATGGTTCGGTAGTAATTATAAATTTTTTGAATGTTTTCATGATTGCGTTCTTAATTCATCTCAAAAATAATTTCGCATAATTTATCTTGGATTGAACGTGCATTAGCTGACGGGCCGATAAAATTCTGAATCAAAATTGAAAAGGCAATCATATGTCCGCTCTTACTTTCAAGATATCCGGAGAGACTACTTACACCGCTTATAGTTCCGGTTTTGGCATGGACACGTTTGAACACTTTACTTTCTTTCATTCTATTTTTCAGAGTTCCATCAACACCTGACACCGGAAACGAACTCAAAAGTTTTGGGAATAGATCGGGCTTTTTGAAATAATAATATTTTAATATTTCAGATAATAATTCTGCCGAGATAAGATTATAATTAGAAAGTCCCGATCCGTCAACAATTCTATAGCTTTTAGGATTTAATCCTGCAAGGGTAATTAAACTATCAACAAACCGAATTCCTTTTTCAGCCGTCGCCGGCTTATCTAAGGAATTTAAAGCGAGTGCACGCAAGATCATTTCAGCGCTGAGATTATCGCTTATTTTGTTTGTGTTTGTGATAACCGAATCTAAGTTACGCTCAAAAGAGAATATTTTTTTTGCTTGTTGCGGCAGAGTTAACGTATCAATTTTTCCTTTGAAAGAAATGCCGTATTGTTCAATGCTTTCTTTCATCAGATTCAGAAAATAAAAAGCGGGATTAAAAACATTTACTGAAGTTGTATCACGTTTTGATTTTTCTGTAATATTTCCACTAACAAGAATTGTATTATTTCGATTAATCCAATCACGAGTGATTTTAATAGTTGTTTTTCCTGT
>VEPI01000027.1 GCA_012026935.1 Melioribacter sp.
CTCTCACTTCTTATTTCTAGCTTTAATCACATTTCTTTTTCAGCTTCCAATAATTTGCCTTCAACAAAAAGACCTTTTCCCAGATGTAATTTTCTTAAATAAACAACTCCGTCTTCATCATGTGGGTCGCCGTAAGTGGAATGACATGATTTCAATCCGCCCAACCATTTTCTTTTATCTGATATATAAACAAGGTCACCGGGCTCAGCAGCCATTTTATGCATATCTTTTTGCGAGAAGTAAATTAAATCCTCTTCAACATTTCCTTCTTTAAGTTTCCAACTGACTTTTACAACTTCACCTTCACGTTCATTTAATTTTCTCCCCTTGAACCATTCCTTAGCCTTGTGAATTGACCAGACGGTCAATCCTATTGTTTGTGTATCCGGATCATATTTTACATAGTATGTTGTTATTAATGCAATGAATCCCGATGCAACAAGAGTTATTATAAAAATTAAATCTAATGGAACAATATGAAGTTTGAACACTGCAGCAAGAACATCATATAAAACAACTGCAACGCTAAAAACTATCATTGAAAACATAATTGCTGAATGATTAGGATTCTTTTTTATGTGCGCTGCAAAATGTTTTAGTTTGTTCTGTGATAGCGTAACAACAACAGCAACACCGGTACAAACAATTAAATTGTATAATGCGCTCATATATGTAAAAGGATGAACCGGATCAAACGGAGTTCCATGAGCAATAGGGGCAATTAATTCCAATGGATACCTATTACCAAGAAGCATTAATGAAATTCCTCCCAGTACAGTTGTAATTAATCCGGCAGGAGTAAATTTTTTCCAAAAAGCACCGAAGAAAATAGCAATCATTAACGGGGGGGTTAAAGTCGCATGGAAGAAAGCATGGGCTTGATAAACTGTAGGATAAGAATTAAATGCATATACAGCAGCAACACCAAGAATTGTAAAAGCAACTGTGGATGTTCTCGCAACAACCATAGCTCTTTTTTCATCAATCGGATCTTCTTTCTTAATTTTTTTCAGCCAAAGCCTTATAGGTCTATCAACATCATTTACCCATATTGCCGCAGTTGCGTTAAGTAAAGTGCTGACAGTTGACATTAATGCTGCGGCAATTGCAGCAATAACAAATCCGAATACACCGGGGCCTGTTACAATATTTGATATAACAACAAACACGCTGTCGGCATTTAAATTGGGAGGAAGTAAATTCGGGAATTTTACAGATATAGCTTTTGCTACCCAGCCGCCTCCGCCAACAACGATTGCAGAAATTGGAAGCATAAATAAAATATTGATAGTAGCAGCCTTTCTTCCTTCATGTACATTTTTTGTAGCCATGAAGCGCATTATTAATCCCATGTTCATGAAAAGAAAGCCGACTGAGCCCGCAATCCCGTCTTCCCAGAATGTTCCTACCGAATTAAATTCTGCCGGAGAATTATATCCTGCAAAAGGAACTTTCCAACTTGGCGGCAGAAGATTCCAAAATTCACCCCATCCTCCTACGAATGCTACTCCTACAAAAAATACCATTAGCCCTGCAAACAATAGCATTAAACCTTGGACAAGATCTGTAAAAATAACAGCAGTTTGTCCGCCAAATGTTATATAGATTCCAGTAATTATTGCGGTTATCCAAATCAAACCCATCAATGAAATGTGAATTTGAAAACCGAGGATTGTAAATGATTCAGGCATCAACGGAAGAATAGCTTTTCCCATTGTAAGAAATCCGATTCCAACATATCCGACTAAATACATAAGCTGAAGAATTGTAACAAAGAATCTTGCAGATGGTGAAAATCTTCTTTCAAAATATTCCGGAATTGATTTTATTCTTGAATAAACAATGATTGGTAGCCAGCCGAACAGAAAGAACGGAACAAAGAACCAATCATTCATATAAGACATGGAAGAAGAAAAACCGTATTTAAATCCCATAGCGGAATATTTTACAAAACTGTGGCTGCTAATTCCTGTTGCAACAATAGACATTGCAATGAGCCACCATGTAAATCTTCTTCCGCCAAAGAAAAAGTCGTTTGTATCTTTATTGTATTTTGCAAAGTAAGTTCCAAATAATAACATAGCTATCATGTAGATAACCAGAACGATCCAATCAAGTTGAGTTCCGATATTGTGTACTTGTCCCATGTTTATCTCACAGATAAAGTGCAGCGATTATTGAAAAGGCATGTATAGCCATGAAATAGAAATATCCAAATATCATTGCTTTCCACCAGAAACGATCGCGTCTTAGTCTCATATCTATCGCTTTAGTTTTACGGATTAAGATCATTCCAGCAAGGAAGAAAATTCCTCCACCCACATATAAATAAATGAATGGTAACCAGCTGTCAAAAAAGGTTGGCATAGAAAAATTCCTCAAAATTTTGTGCCCAAGTTAGTTGGGCACGTTTAGATTCGCAAATAAAATTTTTGTTAATATTTCAATTTATAAAAATTTGATTTTGTACAGGACATTCAAAAATTATTTGGGATTGACGTATTGTTGAACTGGAATTTAGACCGTAATACGGTTCTTTAGTTGAATTTTGTTTTTCTAACCATGCGGTTAACGTGCCCGTTCGTCAAGGCGGGTTGCTGGTTAATAAAAGTAATAGTGATTTATTTAACTGTTTTAACAGTTCTATTTAATTTACACAGCACGTTATTTTAACAAGAAATAGTGCCATTGATAACCAAACAAAAATTGCATTTGAGACGCTGTGTTTCTAAATTAACCGCCTAAATTTTTACTATTTCTAAAGCGGAGGTTGTTTTTATGCCTATGATGGCGCGGATGAGAAGTTTAGCCCCTTGGTTTATGCTTACGGTAGGCGGTATTTTTGTTCTATTCATGGTTCTATCCGATTCAAAAGTTACTGATTTTTTGCGTTCACAGAAACAAAATATAGGTTCTGTTGATGGTGAGGATGTTACTTATCAGGAATATTCAAGTTTAGTTGATAGAGCTAAGAAAAATCAAGAAGAAGCATCAAAACAAGCCATTGATGAATCTCAAATGGATTATTTCAGAGATCAAGTTTGGGATGCACTTGTTACACAGAAATTGATGAGTAAAAAAATTAAAGATTTTGGAATTGTTGTTACCGATAATGAAGTAAGAGAAGCCCTTCTCGGTCCAAATCCACCCGCTCAGCTCAGACAACAATTTACAGATTCCACAGGTAATTTTAATCGTCAACTTTATGAAACTGCACTAAGAGATCCGCGGAATAAACAAATAGTAATTACTGTTGAAGAACAGATCAAAGAACAATTGATCCAGCAAAAACTACAAAATTATGTTTCCGCTTCTGTCATTGTAAGTGATGAAGAAGCTAAAGATCAATTCATCAAACAGAATATCAAAATGAAAGCAAATTATGTCTGGATTGATCTTAATTCTATTCCGGAGAATGAAGTTAAAATTAGTGACGATGATTTAAAAAAATATTATGAAGATCATGCTGAGGATTTTAAGCAAGCTGCCGAGAGAAAAATAAAATATGTTCTTTTCAACAAAACAGCTTCTAAAGATGATTCTTTGGGCATCAAAAAAAATCTTGAATCAATTGTAACAAAACTAAAGAATGATACAACATCATTTAAGAAATATGTAGAACTCTATTCCGAACAGCCATATTCAAAAGATACAGTTCAACTTTCAACACTAGTACCGCAGGTAAAAGATGTTTTGGTAAAAGCTAAAGTCGGTTCTATTGTCGGTCCGTATAATACTTATGAAGGTTATGTTGTTTACAAAATTATAGGCAAAGTGAAATCGAAGAAAGAACAAGTTAGAGCTTCGCACATTTTAGTTAAAACAACGGGAAATGATAAAGCCGATCTTCAAAAAGCTAATGATATTTATAATCAGTTAATGAAAGGTGCGGACTTTGCTACTGTTGCAAAAGAAAAATCAGATGACGGAAGTAAATTTCAAGGCGGCGATCTTGGATGGTTCGGACGCGGACAAATGGTTAAACCGTTTGAAGATGCTTCTTTCAACGGCAGAATTGGCGTAATTCAAAAACCGGTTAAAACTCAATTCGGTTATCATATTATAAAAGTAGTTGACCGTTCTAACGAAGATTTTGTTTTGGAAAAAATCGTAAACAAAATTCAGGTTTCTGCTTCAACTTCCGATAAACTTTTCACCGATGCGCAAGATTTTTCATTTATAGCAAAGAAAGACGGATATGAATCAGAAGCAAAGTTGATGAAATATAGTGTTATTGAAACTCCGACCTTCAATGAAGAATCACAAGCGTTACCTGGAATAGGAGTTAATCAAGCTATTGTAAAATTTGCTTTTGAAAACAGTGTTGGTGAAATAAGCGATGTTTTCAGAGTTCAAGCGGGGTATGTTGTTGCTATGGTCTCCGACGTTATTAAACCGGGATTGAAAAAATTTGATGATGTAAAAGCACAGGTCAAAAATTTTGTCTTAAAAGAGAAGAGACTTGCAAAATCAATTTCAATTGCTAAAGACATTCGCTCGAAAATGAGTGATGCAGGAGATGCTTCGGTTGCAAAATCAATTTGGGCGGCGGCTAAAGTAGATACTACTTCGGAATTTACAGCTGTTGGAAATATTCCAGGTATCGGACGTGAATTTGCATTCTCTGATCATTCATTAAATGCTGAACTGAATAAATGGTCTCAACCGGTTAAAGGAAGTTTGGGTTCATATCTGATCAAAGTAAATTATAGAGTTAAATTTGATCAGGGAACATTTGAGGTTGAAAAACCAACAATCAAGAAACAACTGCTTCAGGCTAAAAAGAGCCGCTTTTTTGGACAGTGGATTCAAGACTTGAAGAAAGAAGCGAAGATTGTTGATAATAGATATCAATTCTACCGATAAAAAATTAAAATCCCGATCTGAATCGGGATTTTTTTTACTCTTTAAATTCAATTCGTAATTTATAAATTTCCATTTGGTTTATGAAAAAATCTATAAAAATATTATTTCTGTTTTTTATTCTTCCCGCTGTCATTTTAGCGCAGGCAAACGGAAAAGATTTTGGAATTTCATTTAATCTGAATTATACAACAACTTCACAATTATATTTACAACCGGATTCTCCCGATCTGATCTTGAGAGGTACACATCAGAGTCTTGATGATATTTATAGTTATTCTATAGATGTCCGTTATCAAGTTTCAGAATCTATTATTCTTGGTATTGGTTCAGAATCAATAAAAAAAACTTTTGATAACAGTATTAATCTCGGCGGAATTAGAGCTTCGATGAGAGATGGTTATAAAATGATTCCGATTGAATTTTCGGCGTATTATTTAATTCCATTTTCAACGGAACGATTTAAGTTTTATATGGGCGGGGGTTTGGGATTGTATATCGGCGAACAGATTCGCGAATTAGGGGATGTATCTATTTCAAATGAAAGTAAAAAGATCGGTTATGGAATTAATGTATCCATAGGAATGGATTTTTTAGTCAATCAGTTTTTATCAATCAGAACTCAAATGCGGTTTCGGGATCCGGAATTTGAAATGGAAAGTAAGTACTCGGATACAACGGTTAACTATAATGGAAAATCATACATCCTGCCTTCGGAAAAGTTTACAACAAAAGTAAATATTGACGGAATTACATTTGCAATTGGAGCTGTAATCAATTTATAACAAACAGTTCTGTCACCTTCTAAAACATTCTTTAAAATTATCCATCCGTATTCTTTATATTACATATCAAATGTTAGTAATTAGCAATTTATATGAACGAAAAGAGAATTTATCTAACCGGGTTTATGACGAGCGGGAAAAGTACGTTGGGTCCTATTCTTGCGAACGTACTGGGCATGGAATTTTTTGATCTTGATAAGGAAATTGAAAAAAAAGAAAAACAGACTATAGTTGAGATCTTTGAAAAGAAAGGTGAATCATACTTCCGCGATGTTGAACACGGTGTTTTGAAAGATCTCTCTGAAAAAGATTTTGTAGTAATATCACTCGGCGGCGGTACAATAACAAATAAAATTAATTTTGATCTTTTACGATCTACAGGAAAGATTATTTATTTAAAAGTATCACCTAATAATTTATATAAAAGATTGAAAAACAAAATTGACCGCCCACTGTTTAGAGATCTTGTCTTGGGAGAAAAATCAGAAGAGGATTTTCTGGAAAAGATAAAAGAGCTTTTGGAAAAAAGAAAAGAATATTATGAAAAAGCAGATCTTATCATTGAAACGGATTTGCAACCTATAGGAAGAACAGTTGATAAAACCGCAAATAAAATAATGGCTCTCTTTAATGAAAAAAGTTGAAGTTAATATTCCAGGTAAAAATTACCCCGTTTTGATTGAACAGCATTTATTTGACCGGTTGGAAAAAATTATTCTATCAAAGAAATCGAATAAGAATCTATTCATTGTAATTGACAGAAAAGTTTTTGAACTTCATAGAACTAAAATTATCCGTTTCGTTTCAAATTTCCCCGGAAAATACTTCATCCATGAATTTATCTCTGATGAATCTAATAAAAGCTTTACATCTGTAGATAAAATGTACAGCAATTTAATCGTGCAGAAATTTGGTCGCGATACGTTAATGCTTGCAATTGGAGGCGGGATAGCGGGCGATATCGCTGGTTTCGTTGCTTCTACCTTTGCAAGGGGAATACAGTTTATACAAATCCCCACAACTCTTCTTGCTGCTGTTGATAGTTCTATCGGCGGTAAAACCGGAATAAATTTTAGCGAGACAAAAAATATTATTGGCACATTTTATCAACCCGAGATGGTTTTAATTGATACCGGATTTTTGAAAACTTTACCTGAAGAAGAAATAATCTGCGGGATCGGAGAGATACTAAAATATGCTTTTTTAATTGATCAGAAATTTTTTGTTACACTGAGAAATAATTTATCTAAACTGATCAAGCTTGATACTTCATTCACATCTAAAATTATTGAATCATGCATACAGTTTAAGGGGGACGTTGTTGTTGCCGACGAAAAGGAAGGAAGCTTACGTAAGATTTTGAATCTGGGTCATACATTTGCCCATGCCATTGAGATTGAACAAAATTACCGGATCAAACATGGAAAAGCCGTTATTGTAGGATTAGTCTGCGCTTTAGATCTTTCGCGGAGAATGGAAATCTTAGATAAAAAACTTTTTGAGGAATATTTACAGCTTCCTCTTTTATTGAGAAATTTTATTTCAATAGATAATTTTAATGCAGAACATATTTATGAAATAATGAAACGCGATAAAAAAGGTATTAACAATAACATAAAATTTGTTTTGATAAATTCTATCGGAGAAATTTTAGTTGACGTTGAAGCCGAAGAAAGCGAAGTGCTTCAATCAATTCAACAGGGAATCGGTTATTTTAAAAAGTAGAATATCCTTTTTATGTGTGTAAATAAATTAAAAGAATTTAAATTTTTTTCTTCACTCTTTCTAACTCTCATATTCTTATTTGTTACGTTTCTAAAAATTACCGCACAAACCGAAAGAGAAACCCGAGCAGTTTGGGTTGCAACAAATTTTAGATTGGATTGGCCCCCACCAACTTTCGACCAGGAAAAACAGAAACAAGCACTTGTTGACATCTTCGATGATATTAAATCGAAAAATCTCAACACAGTTTTTTTTCAAGCCGGTATTAATGGAACCGTTTTATTCAAATCCTCTTTTGATCCATTCTCTCCGTACATAACCGGTGAAGTTGACCGGGAAGGTACTTACGATCCTCTTCAATTCGCAATTGAGCAGGCGCATAAACGCGGGTTGGAAATTCATGCTTGGATTAATTGCATAAAATGTTTTGGCGGAACTGAATTAAATATATTGAATAATCCGAATCATATTTCTAAACGTAAACCGGAATGGGTTATTGAAGATGTTCGTGAAGGACAAAAATCTTACTGGCTTGATCCAGGACTTCCCGAAGTGAGGGAATATCTTTCCGATATGATCGCTGAGATGGTTGAGAGATATGATGTGGACGGAGTTCATCTTGATTTTTTGCGTTATCCGGGTAAAAATTTTGAAGATGAATTTTCTTACAATGTTCATGGATTAGGATTATCGCGGGATGAATTTAGAAGAAGAAACATAACCGATCTTGTTGAGCTTATTAATAAAAAGATTAAAGCAATAAAACATTTTGTAAAACTTGGTGCAGCTCCAATAGGAATTTTTAAAAATGAGAATGGAATAACCGGTTGGGAAGGTTATTCGGAAGTTTATCAAGATTCTCGCGAATGGCTTAAACGTGGATTGGTTGATTATGTGGCTCCTCAGATCTATTGGGGATTCGATGATAATCCGCGCTTCGGGTTAGTTGCTAAGGAATGGACAGAAAATTCTTTTGGAAGAAGTATTGTGCTTGGAATTGGAGCTTACAAACCGAATGTAAAATCCGAAATGGATGCAATGATTCAGTATTCACGCAGTATAAATGCATCGGGTGTGGCTTTTTTCCGCTATCAAAATATTAAAGATGTTGAATTCAATTCTTTTCAGTATAAAACTTATCCTTCCGCAATGTCCTGGTTAGACGGGATATATCCCGATTCACCGACAGAATTGAATTTCAAAAGGAGTGAAACAAATAAAAATTTATTTTCACTTAGTTGGAATTTTCAAAAAATGAAATCGCAAAGCGATAGCGTCCGATATTTTGCTTTGTATAGTTTGCCGAATTCCAATTCAGAACTTCTTCCTGATTATCTTTTCGATGTTATTCCGGCTGATAAAACTTCCGTTACGCTTGTGATAGATAAACCAAGAAGGGTTAATTATTACTATACCCTTAAATCAGTAAGTAAATTATGGAATGAAAGTATTGAATCATCTAATGTTATAGAAATAAAGTTTCCTGAGTTAAAAGCACTTACTCAACTTGATGATATTCTTGCAAATCCTGTTTTAGTAAAAGATCAATCCGGTAATTCAAATATTCTTCTTTATTCTAAAGAGAAAGAAAAAATTGAAATCTATGGTGCAAAGGGAAATGAGAATGAAATTATTTTAACCGAGAATATTTTACCGGGTAAAAATATTTTATCGCTTGGAAGTAATTTATCCCGTTACCAATTATTGAAGATTACTTTTAAATCATCTAATCGAGATGTTGAGTTAAAGTTATAATATCTTGTTCAGTCTTTCTTGTTGTATGGAACATTAATAATTGTTGATGAGTTTAACTACAAAATAATAGATCAAATAAAATGTCTAAAGCGAAAATTCAATCATCGAAAAAACAATCCAGAAAAAATTTATGGATGCAGATTACCGTTGTTGTGGTGTTGATAGCATTCATTGCCTATTTCATTTTATCGAACGTACTTGTTAAAAACGAACCTAAAAATAACGATCTGGAAAAAGCTGTGGAAAATAGAACAGCATATTCATTTGTAAAGGAAGGTGATCTTTCATTCACAACTCCTAAAGGAGATTCCATTTCCCAACTTGAAATTGAAATTGCTGACGACAGCCAGCAGCGGGAAACTGGATTAATGTTCCGCGATAAGATGGATGAGAATCAAGGAATGTTATTTATTTTTGACGAGGAAGGACCACAGGCATTCTGGATGCACAACACGGTACTTCCGCTCGATATTATTTATGTTAACTCAAAGATGGAAATTGTTCACATCGCTAAAAACGCAAAACCGTATGATGATAAATCGCTGCCTTCCATTAAGCCTGCTAAATATGTTGTAGAAGTTAATGCCGGATACTGCGATAAAATTGGAATTAAGGACGGCGATAAAATTGTGTGGAGACGGAATTAACTTTAACGAGAAAGGTCAAACGTGAAAAGTGAAA
>VEPI01000142.1 GCA_012026935.1 Melioribacter sp.
AGGCTTTAGCCAAACACAAAACATTGTCTTCTATCTTCTTTCTCCATTTTTCTGCATTTTAAGAACAACCTTTTTCCCCGACACAAAGTCTAACTAACCGGAAGCCAAATAAAGAATGAGCTTGACGGATAATCAATTAATAATTAACGCACAGCAGGGTGATATGTCTTCCTTTGAGGAGTTGGTATATCGTTATGACAGGCATGTTCTGAACATTGCAAAATCGTTTAGGAATAATGATGATGATGCGAAAGACATCTATCAGGAAGTTTTTATGCGCGTGTACCGCGGACTCAAAAATTTTCAGTTCAAAAGTGAATTCTCAACCTGGCTTTTTAGAGTTACAACCAATGTTTGTATAACTCATCAATCAAGAAAGAAAGATCATGATTCACTCAATAAAGAAATTTATAGCGATGAAGACAGCTCTATTACTTTAGCGGATACGCTTTCGGATAATAAGTCTACAGACGAATTAGTAGTTGGAGGAGACATTTCTAAATATATAAACAGAGCACTTGATGAACTTCCGCCGCAGCAGAAAATGGTTTTTACTCTTAAATATTTTGAAGAATATAAGATCCGTGAAATTGCTGAAATGATGCAGTGTACTGAAGGAGCTGTGAAAAAATATCTTTTTACTGCAACTCATAAAATGAGAGACAGATTGAAAAATATTCTTTGGGAAAAAAGATGAACAAAGAAAAATTTATAGAACTCGTTTATTTGTATTTGATGGATGAACTTCAAGCACATGAAAAAAATGAACTTGAAAATGCAATGATGCAAGACGATGAGTTGAAGAACGAGTTTGAAAACATCAAAGAAACATTTAACGTATTTCAAAACAGTAAACCCGCTGGAGCAGACGGACGTTTGCTTGTAAGCGCGCGCCAATCGTTAATGCGAAAAGTAAGAGAAGTGTCGGAAGAAAAATCTTCAATCTCTCAATTAATAGAAAAAATTAAATACTACTTCTATCATAATTACGGTTTAGCATTAGGCGGAGCGGTTACTTTAGTAGTGAGCATCGGAATTGCTTATTTGATGTTCATAAAGACTGCACAGAACACAGCAATATTGGATAAACCGGTTGAACTTAACACTTCTCAAGAAAACGCATCTAATAATAAACTAAACCCGGAAGCTCCATCGAACAACCCCAGTTCAACAATTGATAAAAGAAATACCAGTCCGCAGAATTTTCGTGAATCATTAATTAATGCATTGCTTGGAGGAACAAACGCCGGCGTGCGAATAAGAAGCATTAGCACAATTTCCGATCAAACTAAACAAGAATCGTTCAAACCTGATCCTCAAATTAAAGATGCTTTAATTACTGCGATGAAAAGCGACAGTAATCCTGCTGTACGAAAAGAAGCATTGATGGTATTACAGCATTATTCATATGATAATCAAATACGAGACGCATTTCTGTTTGTGTTGTCAAAAGATAAAAATTCAGGAATGCGAGTTGCCGCAATTAACGCTTTGGCAGATTGGAATAAAGAACAAAGAATAATAGACGAAATTTTAAAACAAGCTTTGGCAAAACAAGCACAGACAAACAATAATACATTTGTAAAAATCCGTGCGGCTTCTATTCTTAAGGAGGTAGAATAAAATGAAACGTGTAAAATTATTAAATGCGATTTTGATATTGTTCTTGCTGATATCAAACACTTTAAGCGCAGCAGATTTAGAAGAAGGAAAAACCAAATCGTTCAAGGTAACTTCAGGCGGATCGTTGAACGTAGAACTGCAAACCGGCAACATCAGTATCCAAACTTGGGATAAAGAAGAAGTCCAAGTTAAAGTTGAAGGATTAAGTGAGGCTGCTTTTAAGAATCTGGATACAGAATTAAAAGGGAATGAGCTTACTGTAAGATATGAGAACGATGAAGACGAAACTGAAGATGAGGCGACATTTACATTTACAGTTCCATCGAAATTTAATCTTAATCTCAAAACTATGGGAGGAAATATTTCCTTAAAGAATAACGTTAATGGAAATGTATTAATTGATACTTACGGCGGAGAAATCAACGCAAAGAATATTAATGGTGCGGCAAATATTGAAACAAAAGGCGGAGACATTACGCTTGTTGAAATAAACGGCAATTGCAACGTAAACTCTTATGGCGGAGATATTTCAATCAGCTTGATCAATGATAAAAATGCAAAAGTCTCAACAAACGGCGGTGATATTAATATTAAAAAATCTTCCGGCGGAGTTAGTGTAAAAACATACGGCGGTGATATTACGGTTGGCGAATTAGGCGGCGACTCGGAATTGATTACTTACGGAGGAGAAGTGTCTGTGGAAAAAGCCATAGGCAATATTGTAATGAATACATACGGCGGCAATTTGGAATTAAAAAGTGTAACGGGTAAAGTAACCGGAAAAACAAACGGCGGTGATATTAACTTCAAAAAAGTTGATGGAAGTGTAAATTTAAAAACAATGGCGGGCATGATTG
Source organism: Melioribacter sp. (assembly GCA_012026935.1). GTDB lineage: Bacteria > Bacteroidota > Ignavibacteria > Ignavibacteriales > Melioribacteraceae > Fen-1258. The sequence continues at coordinate 2,481 of VEPI01000142.1, forward strand.
CCGTTGAACTTAATCCTTCTCCTAACAGCGAAAGCAAAATTTCTACAAATTCCGGTTCAATTGAATTGACGCTGTCTCCATCGGCAAAAGTAACAGTAGAAGCACGCATTCATGTTCAAGGATGGTGGAAAAGTGCTAAAGACAATTATAAAATTTATTCTGATTTTGATTCACAATCATATACAACGGATGAAGGTGCACACGATATAGTTGGAGTTTATAATGTTAATGGAGGCGGATCCAAAATAATTCTTAAATCCGTTAATGATGAAATTAAAATTAAAAAAGCAGTTAAGTAAAAGGAGCTAAGATGAAAAAGTTTACACAAATTATTTTGCTCTGTCTTTTCGGAATAGTGTTCATTGCCGCAACCCCGTCCAGCAATTGTATGCTGAATTCCGGGCTTTATTATTGTGTTGATGATAATCTTTCAGGAGACAACAGAGAGGTAAAAAAGGAATTTGAAGTTAAACCCGGCGGTAAAGTTACCATAGACTTAAAAACCGGTGCAGATATTGAAATTAAAGGATGGGATAAAAATCTTTTAACTGCAAATGCAGTAGTTGATGACGACAAAGAGAATCCGCTGGAATTTAATTTTAACAAAAGCGAAAACGATGTCGAGATCACATCAGATTATTTACACCACAATAATCATAATAGCTCAAGCGCAAAACTAATTTTACAGGTTCCCAAAAAGTTTAATGTTGAATTCAATACAATGGGCGGAGATGTAAGCATAACTTTTGTTGAAGGTAATATTGAAGGAAAAACAATGGGCGGGGAACTTGATCTGCACAATCTTAAAGGAATGCTGAATGTTGTAACTATGGGCGGAGAGATTACACTTAAAGATTCTGAAGTTGACGGAAAAGTAAAAACAATGGGTGGTGAAGTTTTAGTCGAAAATGTAAAAGGGGATGTTAATGCTTCATCAATGGGAGGAAAAGTCAGACAAATAAATGTAGAAGGTAAAGGAAAGTCCATCGGTAATGAAGTAAATATATCTACAATGGGTGGTGAAATCGAAATTGATAAAGCACCCAACGGTGCAAAATTGAAAACTATGGGCGGAGATATTAAAGTTAATAAAGCCGGAAAATTTTTAGATGCTGAAACTATGGGCGGTGAGATTAAAGCAGAAGTTGACGGCTGGATCAAAGCTACAACAATGGGCGGTGATGTTGATATTAAAATGGTTGGTAATCCGAATGACGGTAAGAGAGATGTTACTCTTAAATCCATGGGCGGTGATATTACTCTTGTTGTACCCGCAGAATTATCAATGGACATTAATATTGAAGTTATACATGCTAAAGGCAGAAAAGTAAAATCAGATGATGAATTTAATAAGTTAAAAATCGTTAGTGATTTTCCGATAACAGAGGAAAGAAGTAAAGAATGGGATACATCTAAAGGATCACCAAGAAAAACTCTTTTAGGAACAGGCTCTGTTAACGGCGGGAAGAATAAAGTAAAGATCACTACTTATAACGGCAATGTCTATTTGAAGAAAGGTTAATAATTTTTTCCGATGCATATAAAACCCGGTTCAATAGTAATGAATCGGGTTTTTTTATTCTACTCTTTCAACCCCAAACATTCCATCAATCTATTGTGAGCGTCTTCAGAAAGGTTAACGTTGTATTTTTTATAGAACTCAATTGTGGTTTCAACGGATTTAAAATAATGGCTGCAATTTTCACATTCGTCAAGATGTTTTTTTATCATAAGACAATTCGGTGAATCGAGCTGTTCTCCGAGATTATCACAAATGTGCATCATCACATCTTTACAATTTGGTTTGTTCTCATTCATAATTAAACATTCCGTTTAATTCATTTCTTAAAAAAGATCTTGCTCTATGCAGTCTCGATTTAACGGCCGGCACAGAAAGTTCTACCATCTTTGCCGTCTCTTCGGTTGAAAATCCTTCTACATCTCTTAACATAAAAACAATTCTGTGTTCAGCAGGAAGTTTCTCGATTGCTTTATCAAGATGTTCTTTCAATTCATTGTTTTCCGTTACCTTGTCCGGAGTTACTTTCCAATCGGCAATGCTTTTTTCATCAATGTCGGCTTCCTCATCTTCAAATGATGCAAAAGTGTATTTGCTTTCGGAACGCGCAAGCATTAAACAATGGTTGCTAACAACTCTATAAAGCCAGGTAGATAATTTAGACTGACCGCTGAACTGGTCTAAGTTTTTTACCATGCTTAAAAATGTTTCTTGCATAGTATGCTCGGCTTTATCTTTGTTCCTGCAAATTTTAAAAGAGAAATTATATACAGTCTGTTCGTAAATCTTAACAAGCTCTGCTAAAGATTTTCTGTCTCCGCGCTGCGCTTGCTTAATTAGTTTTAATTCATCCATTTATTTGATGTCATAATTTGAATAAAGATTCCAGCTATTAATCACGTTGAATAAAATTATTGTCTAGGCTTTTCCAAAGATAACGGCTTACTACCGAGCAATATGGGTCCCAGTTGTACTTTTTTGCTATTGATCTAATTTTCTTTTCATCCGGCAATTTTTTCAATCGGTAATTTAACATTACTGCTTTTCGAATTCCAAGATCGGAAAACGGAAGAACATTTAACCGCCCCAATGTGAATATCAAAAACATGTGCGATGTCCAAACTCCAATTCCTTTTACTTTTGTTAATTCAGTAATAATTTCGTCATCGGACATCTTGAAAAGTTTGTTTAGGTGAATTTCTTTCGTAATTATTTTCCGTGAAAGATCTTTTACATATTTAACTTTTGCGTTTGATAGTCCCACTGAACGCAATGTTATATCGCTTGTGTCTATTATTTGTTCGGGCACGGGATTATTATTAAATAAATTCATAAAACGAGAGGCTATCTTATCGGCGGCGTAAGTTGATAATTGCTGCCCGATGATAGCGTCTAATAATGAATTGAAGTATTTCCTGTGAGGCGTTAAATTGATAATACCGATGTTTTTTATTATTGTTGAAAGAGTATAATCATGTTGGGAAAGGTGTTTTATTGCTCGTTTAATTTCTGCATTTTGCATTAAAGATTACCTCAATATTTGTCGGTGATATGGAAAATCAATTATTAATTACTTTAAGCCGGAACAAATTACTTAAAAATGCAGACATTTCTAAGATTGACCTAAGAAATGTTAAGGGCCAACTAATTACTATTGGTGAAGGCGAAATTCTATACCGCGAAGGAGATTTTGCAGAGATTATTTATTTGGTTATTAGCGGTGAAATAAATGTTCTTAAAAAAAGATTGCTTGGAAAAACAAAGTCATATTTATTTTCCGAGAATGATTTCTTCGGTCATGAAGAATTTTTTGAAGAAACATCACGTACATCTACCGCAGTTGCTCTCAGAGATTCTTACATAATTTCATTAACGCGTGAAGAGATTGATTTATTAATAAAGCAAGACGATGAAATTTTAATAAATCTTAGAGAGCCGATTGCCGAAATAGATGAAGAAGAAATATCGGCCAGGACAGGAAACATTCAAGCCGAGCAAATTCCAGAAATAGAAGAGCCAACGTGGGCACCGCCTCTTAAAGATAATTTTATTCCTATCGAGGAACCGGAATCTTTTGAAAAACAACCGGCTGAGCAGACATCTAATATTGAAGCAGATGATTCTGCTATGCCGAGTGATGATAATATAGACTCAAAAGTAAAAGATAAAATCCCGGAAGAAGATTCAACTCCCAAGACCTCATTCTTTGATGAAAATGCTGTCTTGAACGAAGATGGGATTCCGAAGGCAGAATTTGAATTGCCCGATCTTCCATTGAGAACCGATGAAACCAAAAAATCCAACGACGATCTGAACGATGCTTTATTCCGGATTCTCAGCGGTACACACGAAACACATTATGAAACAGAGAAGAAAAAAGATTTGCCGCCTATTGAAGAGACCGATGAAGCTTTTCTTTCATCTCTTGTAATTGATGAAAAACCAGAAACAAAAAAGAAAACCTTTGATGAAGAAGTATTACAGGACGAAGATTTTCCTCAGGCTAAAGCAGAACCGGAAGAAAGATTGGAAAAGATAACGGATGATTTTGATTTTCCACCGAAAGAGATTGATAATGAAGCAAAGGAAGATTTTAATGAGGCAGAGCCCGTAATTGAAACGAACACAAAATCAGTTCCGCAAGAAATCAGCCAGACGGTAAAAGCAATTCCCAATGTTCAATCTGAAGAAGTTATGAATACCGATGAACTTCAAATGATTATTAAAGCCGCTGAACTGGTTAATTCAAATATCCGTGTTGATGAAGTATTAAAAAATATAGTTAATGTTGCGACTGACTTAACGAATGCTGACCGGGGCACGCTTTATTTGGTTGATAAAGAAAAGAATGAACTCTGGTCGTTGATTACGTTAGGCGACGAGATGCGTGAGATTCGCCTTAAGATAGGGGAAGGACTTGCAGGGTATGTTGCTAAGAGTGGCGAGACAGTTAACATAAAAGATGTTCAAAGAGATTCTCGTTTTAGAAGTGATACAGACCGTGAAAGCGGCTATACAACTAAAAATATGATTTGCTTTCCGATAAAAAATAAAAAAGGGGAAATTACCGGTGTACTTCAGTTATTAAACAACGAAAAAGGTGAGTTTAATAAACGAGACGAAGAATTTTTAAATGCTCTTTCTATTCATTCGGCAATCGCTTTGCAAAATGCTGAACTTGTGGAAAAGTTATTACAGTCGGAAAGAGTACAATCACTCGGTAAAATGGCAAACTTTTTAATTCAAGATATTAAAAAACCGATTCTTGTAAGTAAAAGATATGCAGAACATTTACGCAGCAAACAGCTGCCGGCAGATATAGCACAAATCGTTGATATGCTGCTTGAACAACTTGGACAAGTTGCTGATTTAGTCCAAACAACTTCCAATTATTCAGACGGAAAAACAATTCTGCGCACAATTAACGTCAGCTTGAATAATACACTGGCTGATTATGCTTCTAGAATGGAACAAAGTATTGAAAGCCGGAAATGTAAAATTGTAACGGAAACGGATAAAGATGTAACCGTTAAACTTGATCAGAAAGAATTTTTTCAATGTTATACACACATAGTTAAAAATGCTTGCGATGCCATGCCGGAGGGCGGAATTGTGCATGTATCTACTAAACGCGACGGCGCGAAAGTAAAAATAATTTTTAAGGATACAGGACTTGGTATACCCGAAGGATTTAAGGAAAAAATATTTGAACCGTTTATGACACATGGGAAAAAAGAAGGAACCGGACTTGGGCTTTCGATAACAAGAAAAGTGGTAGAGGCACACAGCGGAACCATTGATGTTGAAAGCTCAATCGGAAACGGTGCTTCATTTATTATAACATTACCAGTTGCCTCTTCAATCTAATCCACCTTTGTAAGAAATAAAACAGTTAAGAATTTGGAATGACAAATATCAATGAATTACAATCTTATAACCATTCTAGGTCCCACAGCAGTTGGTAAGACTCATCTAGCCGCACAATTAGCAAACCATTTTAACGGAGAAATTATTTCCGCCGATTCACGACAAGTTTATATAGGAATGGATATTGGCACTGGAAAGGATATTAATGATTACAATATTGATGGAAAAACTATTCCGCATCATTTGATTGATGTAATTCACCCGAAAGAAGAATTCAATCTTTTTCTTTTTAATAAATATTTTTACGAAACATTTAACAATTTAACTTCAAAGGGAAAAACACCTTTCCTTGTCGGCGGAACAGGATTGTATCTGCATTCTATTTTAAGCGGATACGAATTAAGCAAAGTTGATTTTGATAAGGAGTATTATAATGAACTTAACGAATATAAAATTGCGGACCTAAAAATAAAACTGAAAAAGATTAATCCGTCGTTACATAATACGACCGATCTGCTGGTTAAAGAAAGAATAATCCGGGCAATTATGATTGCCGAAAAAGAGAATGATAAAGACTTGTTAAAAAAATCTGATGTTAATTCTCTTACTATCGGGATACAATTTGAAAGAGAGGAAATTAAGAAAAGAATCACGGCACGACTTAAGCATCGTTTGCAGAATGGAATGATTGAAGAAGTTAAAAAATTGGTTAATGAGGGAATATCATTCGAACGCCTTAATCTGTTTGGACTCGAATATAAATTCGCCGGGAAATATTTGAGCGGAGAATTAAGTTACAACGATATGTATCAAAAATTAAATAGCGCAATTCACAGTTTTGCCAAACGGCAAATGACGTGGTTTAGAAAAATGGAAAAGGAAGGAATAATTATTCATTGGATTGAGGGACCGGACTTCGAAGAGGCAGGCAAAATCATTACTCCAAATTTTACAGTATAATTTTTACAATATGAATACACCAATCACTAATCACCCGCTTCGACTCGTCGAAGGCGAGACGAGCCAATCACCGATAACAGTTCTTAGCTATTTAAGAAAATACGGCCTTAAAGATTGGTCGCTTGAATTATCAACAAGAGAAAAGTTTAATAACATAATTGTTATTCCGGCGATTCAGGAAAACGAAAATATTAAACTGTTATTAACTTCATTGTTAGAAAACGATAAAAAATATTTGGAAACTAGTCTATTCATTTTCGTTATTAATAATCTGAAAAGTTCAAACAGTGAGATAAAGACAGATAACAGGGAGGCTTTAGAATACTTAAGAAGAATTATTTATGAAAGGAATGATTACGGAATAAATATTGGCTTGGTGGATGCATCAAGCAGCGGGTTAGAACTGCCGGAAAAAGACGGCGGAGTTGGTCTGGCAAGAAAAATAGGAATGGACCTTGCGCTTACACAATTTGATTATACTAATACTGATAAAAAAATATTAATCTGTCTCGATGCAGACTGCACGGTTTCCAATAATTATCTTGCATCAATTATTCAATCATTCAATCAGTCAAACATTCATGCAGCTTATGTGGAGTACGAACACATATTACCTCATAACGAACAAGAACAGCTTGCTATAATCTGCTACGAAATATTTCTCCGCTATTATGTACTCGGGCTACAATACGCAAACTCTCCATTTGCTTTTCCGACTATCGGTTCGACAATGATCTGCGATTTTGAAAGTTATGTTAAGATTGGCGGAATGAACAAAAAGAAAGCTGCAGAAGATTTTTATTTTATGGAAAAGCTGGCCAAGATCACCGAG
>VEPI01000167.1 GCA_012026935.1 Melioribacter sp.
TTGTAAATTATAAATGCCATCAGTAAAAGCAGAATTACAAATCCCGCATTCTGAATTGCCATTTTAATCTTGATTGGCAGTTCTTTTTTAAATATACCTTCAAGCAAAATAATTACAAAGTGACCGCCGTCTAAAACGGGGAAGGGAAGAATGTTAATTATTGCCAAACTTAAACTGAGCATTGCAAGAAAGAATAAGAAATCAATTCCGCCTTTGTCCGCCGACTTAACAGCTATCTGTGCAATTTTAATCGGTCCGCCAAATGCTTCCTTAAATGCTACTTTACCAGTAATAACATTCTTCAACATTCCAAAAGTAAGTGCCGTGTATTGAGCGGCATCGTTAATTGCATTTGTAAGCGAAGTGAAAATACCAAAAGTTTGTGCTTCAGTTTCATAAACTGAGTGAGAAATTCCAATTTTACTATCGGCGTCCGGATTAACGGTTAAGTTAAGAGTGTCGCCACCTCTTAAAATGACCATCTTAAGATTTTTCTCTTTGTATGAAGAGATGATGTCATTAATCTGCTGTCCTTCACTAACACTAATTCCATTAATTGATATAAATATATCGCCGGCTTTTAATCCGGATACTTCAGCAGGTGAATTCTTCATAACCTCAACAACAAATGGTTTTGAAGGACAGGGCTGAATGAAAAATCCTTTTTTGGAATTTTGAGAAACTAAATGACGTGCAATAGTTAATGTCTTTTCTTTTCCTTCACGTAGAACGTTTACTACAACGTCGCTTGTTGAATTTTGAACAAATAATTGCTCAATGGTTTTTTGCCAATTGGTAGCCGGTTCGCCATTAACGGATAAGATTTTATCGTAGGATTGAAATCCGGCTTTCGCGGCATCGCTGCCTGTTTCTACTTTATTAATTGTTGTTGTTTTAAAAACTAGTTTTCCCTGGAAAAAATTAATTCCCCAGAATATTATAAGTGTAAGAGTAAGATTCATCATTACACCGGCGGTAATAACAAAGAGTTTGGATAATGTTCCCTTAGATCTAAACTCATAAGGTTTCGGTTCGGATTCTGCAAACTTAGCATCGAAACTCTCATCCACCATCCCTGCAATTTTAACATAACCGCCAAGAGGAAGAATGCACAACCTGTAATCGGTATTTCCCTGTCCGTCAAAATCTTTTGGCAAATCACCGAACGAGAATCCGCTTAGTCTATTCCATCCGAATAATCTTTTACCGAATCCGATGGCAAATATATCAACTCTCATCTTGGAAATTTTTGCGGCAGCAAAATGACCGAACTCGTGAACAAAGACCAGAATTCCGATTGTAATAACAAAATAAATTATATAATCCATTCCTTCCTCTAATTCAATTTTTTATTTAGATATTCTCTTGTAGCTGAATCGCATTCAATTATTGTTTGAAGATCTGCATTGAACTTAACAGCTACGCCATTTAGCGCTTCATCAATTATTTCCGGTATTTGTGTAAACTTAATTTTACCTGAAAGAAATTTTTCAACAGCAATTTCATTTGCTGCATTAAGAATACACGGTGCAGTCCCGCCCTCTTCTATTACCTTATATGCTGTTTTAAGACATTCAAATTTATCAAAATCCGGTTCAAAAAATGTTAACTGGTTAATTTTTTTGAAATCGGTATTGATGGTATCAAAATAATACCTTTCAGGGAAAGATATTGCAAATAAAATGGGCAATTTCATATCCGGTAAACTTAATTGCGCTTTTATAGATCCATCACAGAATTCAACCATCGAGTGAATTACGGATTGAGGATGAATCAAAACTTCAATTTTTTCTTTAGGTAGATTAAAAAGCCAAAACGCTTCTATTACTTCGAGACCTTTATTCATCATTGTTGCGGAATCAATCGTAATCTTATTTCCCATTTTCCAATTCGGATGATTAAGTGCATCTTTGATAGTTACATTTTCGAGCTCAGATTTGTTTTTATTTAGAAACGGCCCGCCTGAAGCAGTAAGAATTATTTTTTTTATATTATTCTTGTTTTCCCCGATCAGGCTTTGGAAAATTGCACTATGTTCTGAATCAACAGGAATTAATTCCGCTCCGTATTTTTTACAAAGATCAATAATAATTTCACCGGCGGTTACTAAAGTTTCTTTATTTGCCAGAGCGATTCTCTTTTTCAACTTGATTGCTTCAATTGTTGGGGCTAGTCCGGCAAAACCAACAAGTGCCGAAAGCAGAATATCGTAATTATTACAGCGAGTTAGTTCCAGCAATCCTTCATCGCCAATAAGAATCTCACAACTATTTCCAATTCTTACTTTTAATTCTGCGGCACTTTTTTTATCTCTAACTGCAACAGCGCAGGGATGAAATTCGGAAATTTGTTTCTGGAGTAGGTCAATATTATTGTTAACGGAGAGACCAATAATTTTCAGTTTGTCTGGAAATGTTCGTGCGATTTCTAAAGTGTTAATACCAATCGAACCAGTTGATCCAAGGACTAAAATTTTTTTCATAATTAATATTATTTGCCGATATAATTATGAGTAATAGCCAGCAGAAAATTTATCAACACTATGTAATTAATTACCGCATTCCACTTAAAAAGTTTATTCAAATTATTGTAAACATCGTCATTAAGCGGTTCATTTTTTTCAAAATCAATACCGATTGCAGTTCTAACTTTTTTTGAAGTCGGAATAATAATCACACCGAGAATTACTAATAATATTACCATTAGAATTTGTTTAGCTGCAAGCCAATGGTTAACTGTGAACTGGAAAAAACCATATAATGAGTTATTAGTAACCATAAATATTCCTGTCACAAGAATTCCTAGTCCACCTATCATACCAAATAAATTTGCAAATGTTAGATAGAGGTGAATGAACTTTTTCTCGCCAGATTTGTTCTTATTGTGGAGGACTGAACTGCGCAGTATAGGATATACGGCTAGATTTATCAGCCACATGCCGGCGAATATGATATGTAGTTTATTAATAAGTAAGTAAGTCATAGTAATCTTTCTTTAATAATTTTAAGATTAAATATAACAAAAAGAAGACCAGAAATGATTCATAACATTTAATTGCTGGAAATTGATAAAAATTAATTTATTTACAGGAGAAAGCATGAAAAAATCAAAACTATTTATAGTTACCGTTATTTTATTTGCAATGGTTACTATATTAATTGCAAGGGATTGGAGAGTAGGGCAAATTCCAAATGGTGAAAAATTTTCATGTGCTAACTGCCATGTTGATCCCCAAGGCGGAGGACTACGTAATGATTTTGGCAAACTTGTTGAGACTAAAGTTTCCGTAGGAGGTCATGAAGAATTTTGGAATTCAACATTGGCATTTCAAGATTCTGACGGAGACGGATTTACAAACGGACAGGAATTAGGAGACCCGAACGGAACATGGAGACCCGGTCAACCGAATCCGGGCAACAACGGCTCTGTATCTAATCCGGGTGATCCAAACAGCATACCGATTACAGCGGGTGTTGCGGAAGAACAAATTCCTACTGCTTACAAATTGTTAAATAATTATCCCAATCCTTTTAACCCGTCAACTATTATTACGTTTGAAATCCCTCAGAGTGAAAATGTTACTTTGAAAGTGTATAACATTAACGGTCAATTGATTAGAACACTTACCGATGAAAATTTACCGGCAGGTAAATATGAAAAAACCTGGAACGGTAAAAATGAAATTGGAAAAGAAGTTTCATCCGGAATTTATATTTATAGATTAACAGCAGGTCAATTTGATCGCTCGGCAAGAATGTTGTTGATGAAGTAACTATACATCAAAGGTGAATGAGTTTCTTCCGAATTTTTTCGGGATGAAACGGAAGATTATCGTAAATTCAAAAACACCAGGTAGTTTTTAAAGCAGATTAAAATTGTTTTTAATACCTTGTGAATACTAAACAATGAGGAGTGTATGAGAAGAATAAAATTTTTGTTAACCCTTACAGTTTTAGTTTTTTCATTCGCACAAATTTTTGCTATCCCAAGATTTTCTCTTCAGCAAAAAGATAAATGCAGCAGCTGCCATATTAATCCTACCGGCGGATTAATTAGAAACGAAAACGGATTTTTCTTCGGTAAAAATGTTGTAAGCATGATCTCACCTCGTGACGAAGATTTTAAGCTTTCTCCTAAACTTTCCGAAAGTGTTTCTTTCGGATTCGATTATCGGTCGCAATTCCTTTACTCACAAGAAAAGAAGAGAACAGATTTCCAGGATATGTCAGGATCAATTTATTTAAATGCTTCTTTATCACAAAAAATTGATGTACTTGCGCGTTATGATTTTGTTCAATCAATCTGGGAAGGTTTTGCCGTTGCAAGAATTCTGCCCAATGACAGTTATATAAAGGTCGGTACATTCTTACCTAATTACGGAATCCATCTGGATGATCACACTTCATATACAAGAGGCGGAGATTTCGGATTACTTTTTGCCAACGGTTCAATTCAAGGATTAATTTACAATCCGTTTTTTTTAACAACAGGTGTTGAACTCGGCGCCAATTTTTCCGATATAGCTTCACTCACAGCAAGTATTGGAAAAAACAGATTGAATGGAATCTTAACAACCGATCCTACTTTAACTGCGCGGTTCGAAGTTACCCCAACTATTGATAAAGTCGGATTAATATTTGGTGCTTCATACTCTTCTACAAAGACAAAAATATTTGGTCCCACAGGATCGCAAACCTTGCCCACTCAATTGTACGGCGGATTTGCCGGCATCGGTTATAAAGGATTTTCGTTAATGGGCGAGTATGATATGACAAATGATTATGTAGGCAGTGGAATTAAATCCAGTGCGATGATGATAGAAGCCGCATATCAATTAATGGTTGGTCTTGAAGCAATTGTCAGGTATGATCGTTTTGATCCTAATATTGATAAGAGCGCAGATGAACATGCACATTTGGTTTTAGGTTTTGAATTTTTCCCGTATAGTTTTATTGAAGTCCGTCCTCAGTACAGGTTTAACATTGAAGATCCTAATCTTGATAACAATGCGTTCGTTCTGCAATTTCATTTTTGGTATTAAGAAGGCGAGAAGCGAGAGGTTAGAAGTTAAGGGCGAGTTTTCTCGCCCTTTTTTTATTTTAGCGGGTTACTTTTTGTAATGCATAGTCATATTCATTAATTAATCTTTGCATCAAATCTTTAACGGGAAGAATTTCTTTTATTAATCCGGCACCCTGGCCGGCTTCCATCATTCCGTTTTGTTCGTCTCCTTCAAAAATTCCGAGCCGCTCACGTTTTTCCCCGAGCAACAATTTTAATTTTTCTTCATCAGCACCGTTTAATTCTTCTTTATAAACGATTGATGTAAATTCATTCTTTATCATTCTAGCCATGCCGATTTTTTTTAAAACCAGTATTGTATCGTTATCTTTTGCCGCAATAACTTTCATTTTATAGTTTGGATGAGCGGAGGATTCTTCTGTTACTGCAAAACGGGTCCCGATCTGGACACCTTCCGCACCAAGAGAAAGTGCGGCAAGGATTCCTCTGCCGTCTGCAATTCCTCCGGCAGCTATAACCGGAATTTTTAAAGCATCAACAAGCTGGGGAATCAAACAAAAAGTTGTAATCTCATCTGCACCGTTATGCCCGCCGGCTTCAACCCCTTCACCTACTACGGCATCGCACCCAACACTTTCTGCTTTGAGAGCATACTTTAATGACGGCACTACATGAACGACCGAGATATTATTTTTTTTTAATTCGTCAATAAATTTTCCGGGATGCCCGGCAGAAGAAAAAACAATTTTTACATTCTCTTCAATTACTACCCTTATCAAATCAGCAGCATCTCTACGGAGAAGCGGAACGTTTACGCAGAATGGTTTATCAGTTGCAGCCCGGCATTTTTGTATATGTTCGCGTAAGAGATCGGCTTTCATAGAGCCGGAGCCGATTAATCCCAATCCGCCATTATTGGAAACTGCAGATGCAAGTTTCCATCCGCTTACCCAAACCATTCCGGCTTGAATTATGGGATATTTAATTTCAAAGAGTTTTGTAATGCGGTTATTAATTTCCATTATTAGTCGTAATTAATGATTGTTTATTTTGTTACATTCAAAATCATAAATTCAAAACTCAAAATCCAAACATCCGGATTAATAATTCATAACTCATAATTAATAATTGATATTTGTCCATGTTTGATATACGCCATCCTATTAATTAAATTGCCACGTGATTTTAAACAACGAAGGAAATTTTTGAGAGCAGTAATACCGGCAGCCGGAATTGGCACACGTCTTAAACCGCACACTTATTCTCTTCCCAAAGTTTTACTCAATGTTGGCGGTAAACCGATTCTCGGGCATATAATTGAAAAATTACTTGCTGAGAAAATTACCAAAGCTACTTTTGTCACCGGCTATCTTGGTGAAAAAATTGTTGAATATGTTCATAAAGAGTTTCCATCTCTAAAAGCTGACTTTATTGAGCAGGAAGAAGCGCTTGGATTAGGACACGCAATTCAAGTTGCAATGCCAACTATTGATGACGATGAAATATTCATCATACTCGGCGATACAATCTTTGATGTTGATCTGAAAAAAGTTTTTTTGAATAAGAACAGTTCGCTTGGCGTTAAGATGGTGGATGATCCTTCAAGATTTGGAGTTGCTGTTTGCGAAAACGGAAAAATCATTAAACTAATTGAAAAACCTAAAGAGATTATTTCAAGACTTGCTTTGGTAGGGTTATATTTTATCACAAATGCTAATTTATTGAAAGAATCATTGAACGATCTTTTTAATAAGAAAATAAAAACCCGCGGAGAATATCAGTTAACCGATGCACTTCAAATAATGATTGACAAAGGAGAAAAGTTAACAACATTCCAAGTAGAGGGATGGTACGATTGCGGTAAACCGGAAACCCTTCTATCTACCAATCAATTTTTGTTAACAAAGCGCGGAACCAATAGACGAGTAGAAAATGTTGTTATTAATGATCCTGTTTTCATTTCTGAAAATGCTCTAATAAAAAATTCCGTTATCGGTCCTTTTACAACAATATCGGATAATTGCGAAATCACCGATTCAATAATTCGTAATTCAATTGTTAGTTCCGGTGCAAAGATTGAAAAAGCAATGCTTGAAAATTCAATCATTGGCAGTAATGCAATTGTAAAAAGTAATTTTAAAAAATTAAATACCGGCGATTCATCCGAAATAGAATTTAATTAATATAAAGAGGAATAGATGTCATACTTATTCACTTCAGAATCCGTTTCAGAAGGTCATCCTGATAAAGTCTGTGATGCAATCTCAGACGGAGTACTGGATGCAATCTTTTCAAAAGATCCTAAAGCACGCGTTGCATGCGAGACTTTTGTTACTACCGGGCTTGTTGTAGTTGGCGGTGAAGTTACAACAAACGCGTATATTGATGTTGAATCCGTAGTAAGAAAAACAATCCGTAACATTGGTTATACAAAGGCAGAATATAAATTTGATTCCGAATCTTGCGGTGTACTGAATGCAATTCATGCACAATCACCGGATATTGCTATTGGAGTAGATACAGGCGGAGCAGGCGATCAAGGTCTCATGTTCGGTTATGCATGCGATCAAACTCCCGAGCTAATGCCAATGCCGATTGTTTATGCACATAAATTAGTTAAACGACTTGCAGAGGTTCGCAAGAAAAACCCGCAACTAATGCCTTACTTAAGACCAGATGCAAAATCCCAAGTAACAATTGAATATGACGATAAGAATAAACCACTGCGTGTTGACGCAGTTGTTATTTCTACACAGCACGATGGCGATGCTTCCCAGAAAAGAATTAAAGATGATGTAATAAAATACATCATTAAAAAAGTAATTCCGGCAAAGTATCTTGATGCCAAAACAAAATATTTTGTTAATCCAACCGGAAGATTTGAAATCGGCGGTCCGCATGGAGACAGCGGACTGACCGGAAGGAAAATTATTGTTGATACATACGGCGGCTGGGCACCGCACGGCGGCGGTGCGTTCTCCGGTAAGGATCCATCTAAAGTTGATAGAAGTGCAACTTACGCTGCCCGACATATTGCTAAAAATATTGTTGCAGCTAAACTCGCAAAAGAATGTTTGGTACAAGTTGCCTATGCTATCGGTGTTGCAGAACCTGTATCTGTTTATGTTGATACTAAAGGAACAGGTAAAATATCCGATCTGAAAATTGCAAACATGATCAAGAAAGAAGTGGATTTGACGCCACTGGGAATTATTAAACGGCTTAAATTACGAAGACCGATATATCAGAAAACTTCTTCGTACGGTCATTTTGGCAGGAATGAAAAAGATTTTACATGGGAACAATTGGATCTTGTTCCAAAATTTAAAAAATATTTATAATTATTAAAGGAAGTAAAATGAGTCAAGCGGTTGAAACGAAAATTATGGACTATAAAGTAAAAGATATATCTCTTGCCGAATGGGGAAGAAAAGAAATTAAATTAGCCGAAGCTGAAATGCCCGGATTAATGTCGTTAAGAAAACAGTATAGCAAATTAAAACCATTTAAAGGTGCTCGAATTGCCGGATGTCTTCACATGACAATTCAAACTGCAGTTCTTATCGAAACATTGATTGAATTAGGAGCTGAAGTAAAATGGTCTTCGTGCAATATTTTTTCTACACAGGACCATGCCGCTGCCGCAATTGCTGCTGCCGGCATTTCTGTTTATGCGTGGAAGGGAATGACGATTGAAGAATTCGATTGGTGTATTGAACAAACTTTATTTTTCGGTGACGATAGAAAACCGTTGAACATGATCTTAGATGACGGCGGTGATTTAACCAATATGGTTCTTGATAAATTTCCCGAGCTGGTAAAAGGAATAAAAGGAATCTCTGAAGAAACTACCACGGGTGTTCACCGTTTGTATGATAGAGTAAAAGCAGGAACACTTCCAATTCCGGCTTTTAATGTAAATGACTCAGTTACGAAATCTAAATTTGATAACAAATATGGCTGCCGTGAATCTTTGGTGGATGCAATCCGCAGAGCAACAGATTTAATGATGGCAGGTAAAGTAGCAGTAATTGCCGGTTATGGCGATGTTGGAAAAGGATCCGCGCAATCTTTAAGAAGTGCAGGAGTTAGAGTAATTATTTCCGAAATTGATCCTATATGTGCCTTGCAAGCTGCTATGGACGGCTATGAAGTTAAGAAGATGAAAAATGCGGTTCCGCGTGCTGATATAATTGTTACTGCTACGGGAAATATTGATATCATAACCGAGGAACATTTTAGATTGATGAAAGATAAAGCCGTTGTTTGTAACATCGGACATTTTGATAATGAAATTGACATGGCCTGGTTAAACGGCAATTATGGAAGAACAAAAGATACTATTAAACCACAGGTTGATAAGTACACAATTGACGGCAAGGATATTATTGTTTTAGCTGAAGGAAGATTAGTTAATCTTGGTTGCGCAACCGGTCATCCGTCTTTTGTTATGTCTAATTCATTTACGAATCAAGTACTTGCACAGCTTGAGCTTTGGAATCATTCCGATAAATATGAGAATAAAGTTTACACGCTTCCCAAACATCTTGATGAACAAGTAGCAAGATTGCATTTAGAAAAAAT
>VEPI01000012.1 GCA_012026935.1 Melioribacter sp.
AAAATAACCAGCGTCATATCGTCGTGCTGAGGATAATTATCCACAAATTTTTTCACTTCTTTAAGAATAAGATTTAGTAAATCTTTTGAAGAAATATTTCTGTTGTCTTCAATCAGTTTGATTAATCTTTCTTCTCCGTACAATTCATGTTTTTCATTCATTGCTTCGGTAAAGCCGTCTGTGTATAGAACAAAAATATCTCCATTGTTCAATGTAATTTCTTCTTCTAAAAGTGTTGAGCTAAATACACTGCCTTCTTCAAGACCCAGCGCCATACCTTTGCTAAAAAGTAATTTAGTTTTGCCGCCGCTTTCACTGCAAAGAATACCGGGATTATGCCCTGCACGGGAATAAATTATATGATTATTACTTGTATTAAGAATTGCATAAAACATACTGACAAAAGAATTTTTCTCGATAGTTTTATAAAGAAGCCGGTTAACTTTACCTAAAACATTTTTTGGGGAAACATCTTCTTCCGCATGCGCCTGAAGAATTCCCTTTGTCAGCGTCATATAAATTGCAGCACCTACACCTTTGCCGGAAACATCACCGATTGCAATTCCTAATTTATTTCCGCTAAGCTTTACGAAATCAAAATAGTCTCCTCCTGCTTCAATTGCAGGAATGCTGATGGCAGAAATTTCATATCCGGGAATTTTAGGTTCTTCTTTAGGAAGCAAGCTCAATTGAACTTTAGCTGCTATCTCTAATTCTTTTTTTAACCGTTCTCTTTCAGAAATTCTTTTTATGTGTGAAGGCATACCGTAATTTTCAAGAACAAATTCTTCATTCTTAAATCTGCTGACGAGATAAGTTATTGGCGGAATGAAAAAGACAATGCTCACAAAAACAAAATTTAATGTGTAGAAAGAATTATTGGCAGCATATAATGCATAAGAATGTGTTGTAAGTGTAGTGTAGAAAAGAGCACTTGCAATTGTTAATAAATCAAAACGGAAGTAGAGATAGGCTAAAAATGCTCCGAACAAAAAATATGAGATCAGATCAACAGCAAAATTATTAAGCGATGGTGGAGTAGAAGCAATGGCAATACCTAAAACAGTTACTAATCCAGAAAGTAAAACAGAAACCCATTTCTTTTTCCAGCGCTGATAAGAAATATTTACAATAAAAAAAGTTATTGCAATACTTGCAAGCGAAGCGTTTATGAAAGCACCAAAGATTACACTAACAGCCGGAAACCATCCGATAAATATTTCCATTGAATGGCTTGGTACAATATAAAGATTGCCTTCAGGTTTGTTAAGAATAATTCCACCCAAAAGAAAACTAAGAGCAATTGCTAATCCTATTACCATTCCTTTCATTAATCCGTTACCGGAATGGACAGAAAAGATATGTCCCTGGATAAATGAATCAACACCTTTAAGTTTTTCAGGCCAGAGTGATCTTGCATAAGATTCACCAACCGACCAGCTTGCAAAGACAAGCAACGCAATAAAAAACTGAAGAATTAATCCGTTGATTAATAGAACAATAATTTTTGTGAAGAGAAATGAAATATTACCAATAGTAGCCCCTTGCCCTAAACCGGGCCACATATTTATTACTTCAACCAATGATAATATAAAAAATAGAATAAAAATAGAACGGCCGACATTTACCCAAATTTCGCCTTGATGATATTTTTTTAGAAAAAGATAATATGCTATCATCATTAGAAAAACTACAAAGACAACTGAGATTGTTCCGAAGATTGCGTCAGCCGCGCGGAAATATTCTCTATCAGCCTGCGGTACTTCAAAATAATAACTGTACGAACCAACCTGATCTCCCTGAACCTTTGCAGTTAAAACTGTTTTTGCATTTACATCGGCTTCTTCTTTTTCCCATCGGAAGGAAAAATCAGTTCTGTTTCTATATTGTTCTTCTTTTGATTCAACTAATTTAAAACTGTTAAATTCATCACCATATTTTTTTGTCATGAATGAATAAATAAGATTAGTTGCATCTGCTTTAGCTAAAGATTTTATTTCAATTGAATCCGGAATTTCTCGTCTGTAGCCAAATATTGAACCATCTTGAGCAACATCTATATAGTATGTAGTCTGTTGAATTTGTTTGGATAAATTTTGATGAAACATTACAGTCCAACTTAGATTAGTCGGGTGAGTTTTCAAGTATTCTTTAAAACCTTTACCACCTAATTTTTTGATAAGGTAACGCATTTCAATAGGCGAGTTATCTAAGAAAGCTTCAGTTGAAAATCCATCTATATTTGTTTTTTGTTCGGTAAGAAATTTAGTTGCAATATTAATTGCTTCGGGGCGGGTAATCTTCATACTTAAACTGTTATAAACACCGTACGGATATAAAACTAATATTACTATAAAAAGAGCAACCCCTGAGATCAGCCAAAATTTGTGGTCTTTAAATGATGCTTTCATTTTATATCCGTTAATGTTCTTATTCTTATTTGTTAAGACGGCTTAAAAATAGAAATGTTTATAGAGAGTATCAATTAACACTTTTTCTAAGAGAGAATGAAAAATGTTATATTGCATATTCATAAGAGAAAATTTTCTTTACAAATGAAAGAACCCGAAGTAAACATAAACATAGCCAGAGAGCATGGATTAACCGATGAAGAGTACGGCTGGATCTGTGAAAGACTTGGCAGAATTCCAACTTTTACGGAACTTGGTATTTTTAGTGTTATGTGGAGTGAACATTGCAGTTACAAAAATTCGATTGCACTACTTAAAACTTTACCCCGCAGCGGCGGCAAATTACTTGTAAATGCCGGAGAAGAAAATGCAGGATTAGTGGATATTGGTGAAGGACTTGCAATAGCTTTTAAAATAGAAAGTCACAATCATCCGTCTGCTGTAGAACCATACCAAGGAGCGGCTACCGGTGTAGGCGGAATTCTAAGAGATATTTTTACTATGGGCGCTCGTCCGATAGCATGCTTAAATTCATTAAGATTTGGCCCTCTAACCGATCCTCGAACGAGATATCTTTTTGAAGGAGTTGTAAAAGGAATTGGAGATTACGGAAATTGTTTTGGCGTTCCTACTGTAGCCGGGGAAGTTTATTTCGATGAATCTTATAAAGGTAATCCGCTTATAAATGCAATGGCAATCGGGGTTGTTGATACGAAGCATGTAATATCTGCGACTGCAAAAGGAAATGGTAATCCTGTAATGATTGTTGGTTCATCAACAGGCCGCGATGGAATTCACGGTGCAACATTTGCATCGGAAGAAATTTCAGAAAAATCTGAAGCAAAACGCCCGTCGGTTCAAGTTGGTGATCCGTTTACAGAAAAACTTTTGCTTGAAGCTACACTTGAGATTATCAAAGAAGATTTAGTTGTTGGAATACAAGATATGGGTGCTGCAGGGATTTCATGCTCAACTTCCGAAATGAGTGCAAAAGGTGAATCCGGAATGATAATAGATCTGAACAAAGTTCCTCTTCGCGAAGATTCAATGTCAGCTTATGAGATTATGCTTTCGGAAAGCCAGGAAAGAATGCTTGTTGTTGCAAAGAAAGGATGCGAGGAAAGAATTAGAGAAATTTTTGATAAGTGGGATTTGCATTGCGAAATAATAGGGCAAGTTACAGACAAGGAAAAAGTAATTATCAATTATCACAATGAGAAGAAAGCAGAAATTTCTCCGGTTGAGCTTGTACTTGGCGGTAATGCACCTGTTTATATTAGAGAAACAGCAGAACCAAAATATCTTGAAGAAACAAGAAAATTTAATTGCAGAGTATTACCTGAGCCGGAAAATTTAGGAGAAGTATTCGAAAAAATATTTTCGTCTCCAAATATTGCATCAAAGCGCTGGGTGTATCAACAGTATGATTCGATGGTTCGAACAAATACTATTGTTGGCCCGGGCTCCGATTCCGCGGTGATCTATATAAAAGAAATTAATAAAGCCATAGCTGCAAAAACTGATTGTAACGGAAGATATGTTTATTTAAATCCTAAAGAGGGAACAAAGATTGCCGTTGCAGAATCTGCACGTAATGTTGTTTGCAGCGGTGCAACTCCTCTTGCAATTACAAACTGTTTGAACTTCGGCAATCCATACAAACCTGAGATGTATTGGACTTTTAAGAAAGCTATTGAAGGGATGGGAGAAGCTTGCAAATTTTTTAACACACCTGTAACCGGCGGTAATGTTAGTTTCTACAATGAAAGTCCTGATACCTCAGTATATCCAACTCCGGTTATTGGTATGGTAGGATTGATTGAAAAATTAAAAAATATTACAACAGCAGAATTTAAAAACGAAAATGATTTGATTTATCTACTTGGCGAAGATTACGAAGAAGTTGGCGGAAGCGAGTATTTGAAATTGATTCACAATTTAGTCACGGGCGAAATACCGCGGATTGATCTTCAAACAGAAAAAGATCTGCATAAATTAATTCTTCATCTAATTGATAACGGATTGATAAATTCTGCTCACGATGTTTCTGACGGCGGAATAATTACTGCAATTGCCGAAAGTTGTATAATCAATCCAACAAAAGCATTAGGTGCAAAAGTAAAAATTCCGATAAAAGCGCGTGAAGATTTTTCGTTCTTTTCTGAATCACAATCAAGAGTCATTGTTTCAGTTAATCCGGAATCGAAAGAGAAATTTGAAGAAATAGTTTCCAAAAGTTTTACCCCATTTTTATTGTTAGGAAATGTTGATGGAACAAGTCTGAATGTTAATGATCAGTATGATTTTCCAACCAGCCATTTAATTGATCTTTATTATTCTGCAATTGAAAAGAGAATGGATATTGCGCATTAAGATTTTAAAATCAATAGGCTCTGTAATTTCTTTATCCTCCTACAGAAAAATAATTTCTTTTCTCAAACATTATGTTCTTGGACTTTTTAAGAAAATGGATGAGAACAATACTTTTTTTGCCGGGGCAGGAATTTCCTTTTCACTTTTACTTGGCATGATTCCGTTTTTACTGCTTTTATTTTCCGTTCTAGGAAATATTTTTGATCAATCGGTTATAGAATCTCAAGTAAATAATTTTATAGATCAGACAATTCCTTACGCAGCCTATGCTAATTATGTTAAACGAATGATAAGTTCGCGCTTGCCCGAAGTAATTGAATATAAAACATTAGCCGGATATATTGGTGTTATCGGATTATTATTTACTTCAACATGGATTTTCAGCAGCATAAGAACAATTTTGAATCATATCTATCATGTTAAAATTCAGAAAGGTTACCTTTACGGATTAATACGTGATGTTCTTATGGTAATTCTATTAGTCTTCATCATTACAATTTTCACTTTTATTGTTCCTGCACTCAATATCATTTATGAGTTAACTAAAAATTATGATTTTGTTCAATCTTATACTCAAAGCTCATTATGGAATATTTTAGTATATACGGTATCGTTGGTACTAATGTTCGGATTATTCTTTGCACTCTATTATTTAATTCCTTATGAGCAATTAGGCAAGAAAGTTGCAGCTATAAGTGCATTATGGACAACATTGCTATGGGAAATTGCACGTAGTGTTTTCGGTTATTATGTTAATAATATATTAAGCACAAATCCGTTGTACGGAGCTTTTGTTTTGATCATTGCTATTTTATTATGGCTCTTTTATTCTGCTTGTTTATTTATTGTTGGTGCAGAGATTGGGCAATTATATAGAGAGAGACAAATAAATAAAATTATTCGTGCCGGCGGTGATACTTAAATATAATTCCGCATAAAAAAACGATTTGAACTTTTTTAGCTTTCAGTTGTAAGATAAAATATTTTTAAACGGAGACTCTTCATGTCAATAAAAATTAATCAACCAAGCAGTTTTTTATTATATGGTTCTGTTTCTATTCTTTTATGGTTTACGTTTAGCGTTTCTGAAATCAGTTCTGCGCAAGACATACGTCCCAACACAAAGAAAAAAGGAGATTTCGTATCACAGGATGCGGTTGAGCTAAATAAAATCAAACAACTTAAAGTAAAGACAAGAATAAAATATGCAGCTAACTATGATTTGAGCGGCAAAATGGTTCCAAAAAAAATAGCAGTGAAAGAAACTTTTAATAAAAAAGGTTTATTAACTCTGATGGAAGAATATAACGGAATGGGAAATGTTGTTGCCAAATATAAATTTACTTATGATTCAAAAAATAATCCCATAAAAGCAGAATCTTCTGAATCTGATGGAAGAACAAGGCTACAATTATCTAAATATGATTCGCACGGCAATGAGATTGAGCGGCTTATAAATGAAAAAAGAAGAAATAAAACTGATTCGAAAATGCTTTTTAAGTATGATAAGGATGATAACTTAATTGAAACAAAGAATTTTGATAATAACAAACTGTCAGATATACTTAGTACCACTTATAACGCCGGTAAAAGAGCCGGTTCAACTGTTAAAGATGAGAAAGGAAATACTATTTTAACAATTACAACCGAATACGATTCCAATGGCAAGTTGATTAAAGAAACGCGAAAAAATTCTTCAGTAAATATTATTTACACATACAAATATGATTCGAAAGGAAATCTAATTGAAATGGTTGATGATGAGACAAAACGATATTATAACTATGATGAAAAAGGAAATGTAACTGAACACAAAATGTATTTACTGGACGGAAGACGTCAATTAAGATTATTGTTTAAATATGGATCTAATGGTTTACAGAGTGAAATATTAAGGTTTGATAACAACGAGAAACCTGTATTAAACACAAGTTTTGTTTACGAGTACTATAAATAACCTTTGGGAGTAAAAAATCCGACCGGGAAAGCTATCCGGCCGGATTTTTTATGCATTGAAAATTAATTTTTAAATGCTAAATCATTTTCATTTGTAGGGTGTTCACTTAGATATTTTTGATAAAGAAAACCATTATAAAATCTTTCGCACATTCTTCTTGTTTTTTCACAATCAGCAAATTTTGCAAGACGGCTGACTAAATAAACACCTTGAGCATTACCAATCTTTACCAGCGACAATGCAGCAATTACTCTCTCTTCAAGAGTTTTTCCTTCACGAAGAAGCTGCATTAATGGAATAACAGCATTCTGCGATTTCATTTCGCCAAGATTAAATGCACAACTAACACGCAACCCTTCATTATCTGATGCTAAACCAATTAATCTGTTTAACTCAATGGTTTCATATGTGTTTGCTTTTGGTATGGTCTTATTCACTTCCGCGAAAGAAAATCCTGTGAATAGCAAGAAAGAAAGTATAAACAACGATAAAAATACTTTTGCTTTCATGGCATCCTCGTTTCTATTTGTTTGTTAATTAATGAGGCGATCTTTTTCTTTCGCCTTCAAATATTAAGACGACAATATTTTTAAAAGGTTGCGCGAAAACTTAAAAACCACATATTTATGCGAGGGCAAAAAAAATCCTCAGCAAAATGTTGAGGACTTGGAAACAACCGCATTTTATAAGAAGCTTCATAACTTCCAATCACATCCGATTTCTAATGAACCATATTTTAATGTCCCGAATCCAATGCGGCCTGAAACAGCAAAAGTTGACGATACCCAATATCTTCCACCACCTTGAAATCCCAACCACAAACCGCCGTGAGAGGGAGAAGGATACATTCCGGAATTATTCCCTTTGTATTTTACATAACCCGCATCGAATGCTAAGACAAGGCCCGCCCAAAGATCAATTTTTTCATTGCTTAACTTAAAATGATAATTACCTTGGGCACCTAACAACAAATCTTTATAACCCCATTCACCGCCAACAAATGAATCATTAAACGACCAGTAACGAAGAATTCCGCCAAAACCTACATCACCAAAATTTTTTAGATTAATTCCGTACTCATAATTAAATCCGATTTGTGGAACTGTACCGAGAAATGATAATCCTAAAGAAGGACCGAGATAATGCTTTCCGATTTCAAATTGTGCACTATTGATAACGGGAAAAATTATAATAAAAAGAAAAGTTAAAAACTTAATCCTGCACATAAATTTCTCCTTGAATAGTATTAAAAGCACTGCTCTAAATTTAATAATAATACAGTTAAATTTTTTTTGGAAGAATATTTTGGATTATTCTTAATTGGAACCGATATCCTTAAGAATTTTAATTGCCTTGTGAGCGAATAAAATTACAAATAGTAATAGCACACATAGCAAGAACCAATTTACCATAGACACCTTCATTTTTTGTACTAAAAAAGTAAAACAGTTTTTATCGTCAATAAGTGCTATTAATCATTCTGCTAACCGGCGGATTTTTTTAAAAAAATAAATTTATTAATACTTGTGTAAGAATATTTTATTATTTAGATTTGGTCTAAATAATAATAATCATTCATTTATAGAGGAAAACATGAATAATCTAACTAAATTAATCTCAGTTTCTTTAATCTTATTAATAGCAATTTTACCAAATAAATTAAATGCTGATGTAAAGAATTTTGGCCGGTCTTATACTTCATATACTTTACCTGCAAACGCTTTGGAAATTGAGTTTTGGCAAACGGGAAGAATTGATAAAGGTATCGGCTCTTATTTTAGATGGCAGCCAAGGGTAGAAATTGAATATGGATTAACCGATAGATTAACCACTTCCTTCTATCTTAATTTTAATGAGGTTAGAAGTTATGATAATCAAATTCAAAACAAACCATTAAGTCTTTCTACATCCTCAATTGAGTTTAGATATAGATTTTCTAATCCTAACGAGTATTTTGTTGATCCGGCTCTCTATTTTGAGTTAAGCTACGGTGGTGATAAAATTGAATATGAACCGAAGATTTTATTATCGAAACGATTTGACAATTTTATTTCGGTAATAAATATAAACTCTGAATTTGAGAGAAATATAGCCACGAATGAAAAAGAATCAAGTTTTGAACTGACTATGGGAATTGCTTATGAAGTAACAAAAAATATTTCATTGGGCTTGGAATTTAGAAATCACCGGAATTATTTAGAAACATTTAAGCAAGAAGAAAACCAGGCAAGTTTTATAGGGCCAACTTTTAGTTTCCACTCCGATAGATTCTATTTTGTAATTAATTTATTAACACAATTAGGCGGAAGCCCTTCAACAAAAGACAATTTTGAGTTCTCATCTCATGAGAAATATGAACTAAGAACAATTTTAGGGATTGAGTTATGAGATTGTTGATGCTTTCTCTAATAATCTGTTTATTCGGATGTTCGGCAAAAGAAAAAATGATTGATACAAATAACGCTGGTCAAAAATTATACTACGAAAAATGTAACGGCTGTCACCGTTTATACGATAAAACAGAATATGAACCAAAGAAGTGGAGAGAAATTATGAATGTGATGAAGAAGAAATCACATCTAACAGATGATGATGAAAGAATGATTATAAAATATTTAGCTGAGTGAAGATGGATAACACGTTATTTGACATTCGGGCATTCCTTAGATATATTTGTGCCCCGAGTAAAGAAAATCGTTTTTATAAAGATAAAAATTACACCGCGGGGTGGAGCAATTGGTAGCTCGTCGGGCTCATAACCCGAAGGTTATAGGTTCAAGTCCTATCCCCGCTACTA
>VEPI01000061.1 GCA_012026935.1 Melioribacter sp.
GAAATCAGTGACAATATTGTGAACAGATTAAGTCCTCAGTTGGATTTCAAGTTTTGATCATAAATAATTCTACAATCCGTCAAACAATACTCACATTACCTTGCCAAATTGTGCTTTAGTCTCTAAGTTGCATTACAAAATTTTCTAATTATTGAGGATTCTTATGAGAACCATTGTTGCTCTTCCCGGAGATGGAATAGGAAAAATTGTATTACCTGAATCAATAAGATTATTAGATGCCGCAGGATTTAAAGCTAATTATGTTTGGGGAGATATCGGTTGGGATTTTTGGTGTAATGAAGGAAATGCGCTTCCGCAAAGAACTGTTGATCTTCTTTCTCAATACAAAATTGCTTTGTTCGGCGCTATCACAAGCAAACCAAAAGATGCTGCTGAAAGAGAACTTGATCCTTCCTTGCAGGGGAAAGGTAAAGTTTATTTTTCACCAATTGTAACATTACGACAGAAATTTAATCTGGATATTTGTATTCGTCCTTGTATTTCTTTTAAGGGAAATCCATTAAACTTTATACGCAGAAGTGCTGACGGAGGTTTTGAAGAACCGATGGTAAATACTGTTATATTCAGACAAAACACGGAAGGATTATACGCAGGGGTGGAATGGACTAATCCACCTAAAGTTGTTCGTGATGCTTTTGAAACAAATCCGAAAATGAAAACTTTTGCGCAAGTACCCAGTGAAGAGATGGCAATCTCAACAAGAATCGTAACTAAAAAAGCGAGTGAAAGAATTATCCGTGCGGCATTTGAATATGCAAAAAAGTTTGGATATACAAACGTTACTCTTTGCGAAAAACCAAATGTACTCCGCGAAACTTCCGGGATGATGTTCAAGATCGCAAAAGAAATTGCCAAAGAGTATCCTAACATTTCTTTGTGGGATACAAACATTGATGCTCAAATGATGTGGCTTACTAAAAATCCTGAAGAGTACGGAGTTATTGTTGCGGAAAATATGTTTGGTGATATTATCAGTGATGGTTTTGCAGGATTGATCGGCGGATTGGGATTTGCTTGCAGTGCAAATCTTGGTGATGAAGTTGCAGTTTTTGAACCAACACATGGTTCAGCTCCAAAGTATGAAAAATTAAATCCATCAATTGTTAATCCTATTGCTATGTTTATGAGTGCTGTAATGATGCTGGACCATATCGGTGAAAAAGAAATTGCAACTAAAATAAAAAATGCAATTGCTAAGGTTGTCGAAGAAGGGAAAGTAAGAACTTATGATATGCTGAAATTAAAAGGCGGAGCGGATGTATTCAAACATGGAGCAGTTTCTACACAACAATTAACTGATGCAATTATTTCAAAACTGTAAACGATAAACGTGAAAGGTGAATCGGAAGACGTATTAAATCGTCTCCCGTTTTTTCGTTTCTCGTTTCACGGAGATAACATGAAAGACAAAGTAAAAAAACTCTGGCCGGAAATTGATTGGATTAAAGATAACTCGCTGCGAGAAAAAACTTTAGATGCATGGATTTATGCAATCGAGAATTCTGTAATAACTACAGATGATCTAGAAATAATCCCGTTCTCACTTCTAATCAAAGATTGCGGTATATCATTCATTAATCATAAACGGACTTGCGTACAACTTGCTGTTGATATTGCAAAAAGAATGAAAGAAAATTTTGGCGATTCAATCCAAATCAACATGGATCATCTTATTGCCGGTGCAATTTTGATTGATGTAGGCAAATTGATCGAATATGATAAAATTGATGGTAAGCTAACCATTAGTCATACTGGCAAATTACTTCGTCACCCATTCAGTGGTGTTGCAATAGCAGATAGATTTGGTTTACCGCCCGAAGTTTTACATATAATTGCATATCATTCTAAAGAAGGAGATCTTGGCAAACGCAGTGTTGAATCAATAATTGTTCATCACGCAGATTTTGTATCGTTCGAACCGTTTAAAGCGTGAATCGTGAAAAGTGAAAGGTCAAAAGTCAGAGGTAATAAATATATTTTCTAAAATAATCTGAGGGGAAAAATGCTTGAGCTTAATCATAAAAAGTTAGATGTATGGAATAAAAGTATTGAATTAATTACTGAAATATACCGGGTTACAAAATTTCTTCCTAAAGAAGAGATTTTTGGTTTAAGCAGTCAGCTTCGAAGAGCTTCTGTTTCAGTAATATCAAATATTGCAGAGGGCTCGGCTCGTAAAAGTCGTCTCGAAAGAAAAAGGTTTTATGAAATTTCAAGATCATCTTTGGTTGAAATAGATGCTCAGATTGAAATAGCTCATCGGTTATCTTATATCAGTAAAGAACAAATTGAAAAATTAAATATTGTTATAAATCAAATATTTGCAATGATGTCAAAATTAATTCAAAAGACATAATCATTTTTTACTTTTCACTTTTGACCTTTGACTTTTCACGGAAAGAACTATGAACCAAACTCTTATCGAAAAGATCGCTCAGAAACATGCTGTTGGATTAGCACCAAACCAACTTGTTCATGCCGGAGATTATATTTCCATTCGTCCGGCTTATGTAATGACTCACGATAACACCGGTGCGGTAATTCCAAAATTTAAAAGCATCGGCGCTGTTAAACTTGCTAACCCTCGACAAGTAGTTCATACACTCGATCATGATATTCAAAACAAAGATGAAAAGAATTTAGCTAAGTACAAAAAGATCGAAGGGTTTTCCAAATCAATGGGTGCAGATTTTTATCCGGCCGGTCGCGGTATTGGTCATCAAATAATGATTGAAGAAGGTTATGCATGGCCGGGTACTATGTCAGTCGCTTCCGATAGCCATTCAAATATGTACGGCGGGATCGGTTGTCTTGGAACTCCGATTGTGCGTACCGATGCAGCAGCGATTTGGGCTACTACACGAACATGGTGGCAGGTTCCTCCAATTGCAAAAGTAGAATTGAAAGGAAAACTCCATAAAGGTGTAACCGGCAAGGATGTAATCATCGCTCTCTGCGGATTTTTTAATCAAGATGAAGTTTTAAATCATGCGATTGAATTTATCGGCGATGGAATAAAACAATTAGCAATTGATCAAAGACTTACAATCTCAAACATGACAACCGAATGGGGCGCTATGGCAGGTGTATTTCCAATTGATGAAGTTACTATAGAATGGTTGAAACATCGTGCAAAAATTATTTCACTTCGGGGATTAGAAGGAGTTAATTCCGATATAGATGGAAATGGTTTTCATCCACGCATGAACGAAAAAAGAATTTTACAACTCGAAAAAGAATTACCGGAATTAAAAGCAGATGCAAATGCTTTCTACGCAAAAGAATTAATAATTGATCTTTCTTCTATTGAACCACATGTCTCGGGACCGAACTCAGTAAAAACAATGACTTCGATTTCCGAGATCAAAAAGAAACAAGTGAAAATTAATAAAGCATATTTACTATCGTGTGTCAATTCTAGAGTAGATGATATTGCAGAAGCTGCATCCTTTGTCCGTGGTAAGAAATTTGCAGAGCATGTTAAATTTTATATTGCAGCAGCGTCAAGCGAAGTACAAGCAGAAAGTGAAAAACGCGGTGATTGGAAAATCTTAATTGATGCCGGAGCCATTCCCCTTCCGCCAAGCTGCGGTCCATGTATAGGACTAGGGGCAGGTCTGCTTGAAGATGGTGAAGTCGGCATTTCTGCAACGAACAGAAATTTTAAAGGACGAATGGGTTCACCGAATGCTCAAGCATATCTTGCTTCACCAGCAGTTGTTGCTTCTTCAGCTTTAGCAGGATTTATTAATTTTGATTCTCAAGATTCCGCCGTCAAAATACTTGGTGAAATAAAAATAAATTCTAAAAAAGAAAAAGCAAAAACTTCCGTGAGCATTATTGAAGGATTCCCTTCCCAACTTACAGGGGAATTAATTTTTTGTCATCAAGATAATCTTAACACAGATGGAATTTATCCAGGCAAATACACATACAATGATGATATGACCCCGCAAGATCAGGCTAAAGTTGTAATGGAAAATTACGATCCTGAGTTTGGCAAGATTGTTAAAGGCGGAGACATACTTATCGGCGGATTTAATTTTGGTACCGGAAGCTCTCGTGAACAAGCAGCCACCGCCCTCAAGTATCGCGGTATTAGTTTGGTAATCGCCGGTTCATTTAACGAAACTTATAAACGTAACGCACTTAACAATGGTTTTCTTGTTATCGAGTGTTCTGACCTTGTGAATGATTTGAAAAACAAATTCGGCAAAGATAAACTTACTGTTAAAACTGAAATTTTTGCAAAAATAGATTTTCAAAATTCAATTTTGATTGCCGATAACAAGACTTATTCTATTGATCCAGTCGGTGAAGCTGCACAGGAATTAATTGTTACCGGAGGATTGGAAGAATGGGTAAAAAGAAATTTAAAATAATAGAACGCAGATGACACGGATTGAACGGATCTTCGCTGATTAATCTGTGTATATCTGCCCAATCAGCGTCATCCGCGTGCTATTTCATACTTTTTTTTAAGACTATAAAACAATAATTTTACATCAGAAATATTTCAGTCAATAAATTATTATGCTGAAGAAAAAATCAAATACTTCAAAACAACTCTTCCCTTGGCTCAACTTTCCAAAAGTTTTCGAAACCAACTGGCAAAATAAATAGTTTTCCCTCTTTCCTTTTTTCTTTTACAAATCAATAAAATAAAACAAGGGAAACAAATATGGAGAAATCCATTTCACGGGTAATTTCAGAATTTGCTGTTAATTTGAAATACGAAGATCTACCGAAAGATGTAATCACAGAAGTAAAAAGATATTTGTACGACTCGATCGGTTGTGCATTTGGTGCGCACAATACAAAGGATGTCAATATCATCCGAGATATTTATAAAAAGATGGGCGGTAAACCGGAAGCAACTGTAATTGCATTCGGAGAAAAGATTCCCTCAGTAAACGCAACTCTCGTTAATTCTATAATGATCCGCTCACTCGATTTCAATGATATATATTGGAAAGAAGATCCGTCTCATCCATCGGATATTATTCCCGCTGCACTTTCTGTTGCCGAATTAGTTGGTGCATCAATGAAAGACGTAATCGTTGCAATCGTTCTTGCTTACGAATTCGAACAAAGATTATGTTTATTTGCAAAACCCGGAGTTCGTGAACGCAAATGGCATCATGCGACGTTAACACAATTTGTTTCGCCTATTGTTGCGGGAAAAGTTTTAGGTTTGACTGTTGATCAAATGGTAAATGCAATTGGAATAAGCGGCTCGCATAACCACACAATCGGATGCCCTACCGCCGGTAAACTTACAATGATGAAAAATACTGTTGACCCTATGGCAGTTCAATCCGGAGTGTTTGCTGCTTTGATGGCACAAAAAGGTTACAGCGGAACAGAAAAAGTTTTTGAAGGCAAAGAAGGATTTATGGATTGTTTCGGAGGATGGGATTCGAAGGAAGAAAAAATAAAACCGGTAATGAAGAGTGGAAGAGAGGGTGAATCGCAATGGTTATGGGATCTCGATGCTTTAGTAAAAGATTTAGGCAAGAACTGGAAAATTTTAGAATGCAGCATGAAAGCATTCCCGACAGAAGCACTTACACACACGCACATCTCGGCTACGCTCGATGTGGTAAAAACAAATGACATTGCATATGATAAGATCGAATCTGTGACAGTTACGACCATAGCACGTGCGTGTGATATATTATTTGATCCTCACAAATACCGCCCGGAATCACGCGAGACTGCAGATCACTCACTTCCCTATTGTATCGCTGCCGCAATTGCAGATCGAAAGATCACAACACAATCATTCAGCGAAGCGAAAATGAAGGACCCGAGAATTTGGGAAGTGATTGATAAGATCAAAGGTGAAGCATCTTTAGAATTTGAGAATATGTTTCCGGCAAAACAGCCGTCAAAAGTTGTTATCCGGACTAAAGATGGGAAAGAATTTTCTAAATATTTAGAATACCCAAAAGGCGACCCTCGTGAACCGATGACAATAGAAGATCTAGAAAATAAATTCAATGGATTATCGGATAATATTCTATCTAAAAAACAACAACAGGAAATTAAAGAGCTCA
The DNA here is from genome assembly GCA_012026935.1 of Melioribacter sp. Taxonomy (GTDB): domain Bacteria; phylum Bacteroidota; class Ignavibacteria; order Ignavibacteriales; family Melioribacteraceae; genus Fen-1258. Next base: position 6,081 of record VEPI01000061.1, read on the forward strand.
TTTTTAACTGTGATAATTTGAAAGCAAGATATTTTATGTCTAAGCTTGTTGTGAAAAAATCATTAAAGAAAAAGAAATCCTTAGTAACTAAGAAGGTGCAAAATGTTAGGAGTAAAAAAAGGATCAGCAGGAAAGTGCGGAAATAATGTCCGTTCCGACTGTTTTGTCGAAATCGAATTAACAAAAGGCAAAGGGATTAAATCTTCGCTTCAAAGCAAAGTTAATTCAATGTATGGTCAGGATATCAATGATTTAATTATTACGATGTGCGACTTCTTTGAGATTAAACATGCAGAGATATTGGTTGAAGATAACGGCGCACTTCCGTTTACTTTGGCTGCAAGATTTGAAGCAGCGTATAAAAAACTTAGACCGGATGATACAAGGGAGTTCCTGCCGTCTATGAATAAAAATAATTATTACTTAACTCAAAAAGATAGAATGCGTAGAAGCAGACTGTACCTTCCCGGTAATGAACCAAAATTTTATACAAATGCCGGTTTACACAAACCGGATGGAATTATTTTAGATCTCGAAGACAGCGTTTCACCAAGTGAAAAAGATTCTGCAAGATATTTAGTCCGTAACGCTCTCTGCTCGGTAGATTTCTACGGAGCTGAGAGAATGGTACGCATCAATCAGCTGCCAATGGGATTAAACGATTTGAAATTTGTTGTTCCTCATAATGTTCATGTTATTCTTATACCGAAATGTGAATCTTCAATAACAGTAAAAGATGTTGAAGAAGAAATAAATATGATCAAAGCAATGAATAATATTTCTGCAGAAATATATTTAATGCCGATAATTGAAAGTGCTCTCGGAGTCGTTAAATCTTACGAGATTGCAGCTGCTTCCGATAAAGTCTGTGCACTGGCTGTTGGACTTGAAGATTATACAGCGGACTTAGGTGTTGAAAGAACCAACGAAGGCAGGGAAAGTTTATATGCAAGAAGCGCAATTGTTAATGCTGCAAAAGCTGCCGGAGTTCAAGCGATTGATACTGTTTTCTCAGATGTAAATGATATGGAAGGATTACGTGCAAGCGTGCTAGAAGCAAAGTCTTTAGGATTCGAAGGCAAAGGTTGCATCCACCCGCGACAAATACAAGTTGTACACGATGCATTTGCACCGTCTGAAAAAGAAATTGAGAAAGCAAAGAAGATTGTTCTTGCATTCAGTGAAGCGGAGAAAAATGGTTTGGGAGTCGTATCTTTAGGTAGTAAAATGATTGACGCACCGGTAGTTAAGCGTGCACAGCATACAATCGAGTTGGCAATCTTAAATAGTCTTTTAGATAAAAATTGGAATAAATAAAACTTATTGTTGAATTGTTCTATTGTTAAATTGTCTTATGAATGAAGAAAAGAAATATCTAAAACTCAATGATATTGAATCTTATAAAACTGGATTTAAATTGAGTAATTACATTTGGGATATTGTAATTAAATGGAATTTCTTTGATAAAGACACTGTTGGGAAACAATTCACAAGAGCGATTGACTCGATCTCAGCTAATATTTCAGAAGGATTTGGAAGATATTATAAGAAAGACAAAATTTTATTTTATAGATATGCTAAAGGTTCAGTTTTTGAATCACTTGATTGGAATGAAAAATCTAAAGCCCGTAATCTTATAACCATGGAACAATACAATTACATTTTTTCCGTGCTACAAAAACTCCCTAAACAGATTAATGAATTAATTAGTTATACAAATATAAAATTAACCAAATAACAATTGAGCCATTTAACAATTGAGCAATAGTAAAATGAAAATGATTAAAAACTCACTTAACAGATTTATTCCTGAAAGAATCAACGGTCAAAAACAAATTCCGTTTAAGGGTGTAGATAAATTTATATCGCGCGGGAGAATTGTTAATCCACCAATTAGAACCTGCTCAGAATATCCTGCCGATGGGAACAAGGTGGTGAAAAGTCTGAAAGATGCTTTGAAGAAAGCCGGGCTAAAAGATGGAATGACAATTTCGACACATCATCATTTAAGAAATGGTGATCAACTAACAAATATTTTATTCGATACAATTCATTCAATGGGTGTAAAAAATATCCGCTGGTTTCCAAGTGCTTCCTTCCCCTGCCATTCATATTTAATTAGATATTTAAGAGACGGAACAATCCATCACATTGAAGGAAGCATGAATGGTCCACTTGGAAAATTTACTACCGAAGGAAAGATGAAAGGAGTTGGGATTCTCCGTTCTCACGGAGGAAGATACCAATCAATTCAAGATGGTGAAGTGCACATTGATATTGCAGTAATTGCAGCACCAACAGCCGATCCATTTGGAAATGCTAACGGAGTGAATGGAAAATCTGCTTGCGGAGGACTTGGTTTTGCCCTTGCCGATTCTGAATATGCAGATAAAGTAATTGTCGTTACTGATAATCTCGTTCCATTTCCATGTGTGCCTTGGCAAATTCAAGGGAACAATGTTGATTATGTAGTACAAGTTGATTCTCTCGGAGATTCATCAAAAATTGTTAGCGGTACAACTGAAATGACCAAAAGTCCTGATAGACTATTAATAGCTGAATACATTGCAAAGTTTATGGATGAAGTAGGAATAGTTAAAGACGGATTTTCATATCAAGCAGGTGCCGGCGGAACTAATCTTGCGGTTATTCTTTTCCTAAAAGAAATTATGAAAGCGAAAGGAATCAAAGCCCGTTTTATCCGCGGCGGTTCAACAAAATATTTAGTCGAATTAATGCAAGAAGGATTAACCGATTATATTCTAGACGGACAGACTTTCGATCTTGATGGTGTACGATCAATGCGGGATAATCCAAATCATGTTATGACATCTCCGTTTACAAGCTACAATTACCACGGTAAAGGAAATTTTGCTTCAATGGTTGATGCGGCAATTCTTGGTGCAACTGAAGTTGATGTAAACTTTAATGCAAACGTCGTTTCACATTCGGATGGATATTTACTTCATGGTATCGGCGGATGGCAAAATTGTCTTTACTCAAAATGTACAATTATTGCAGTGCCTTCATTTAGAGACAGAATTCCGGTTATACTTGACGAAGTAACAACACTATGCGGACCGGGAGAGTTAATTGATGTGATCGTGACGGAAAGAGGAATTGCAATCAATCCTAAAAGAAAAGATTTATTAAATGCTGTTAGGAATTCTTCTTTACCAATTCGTTCAATTAAGGAAATACAAAAAGAAGTTTATGAAATCTGCGGTGGAGTTCCTGCTAAACCAAATGTGAACAAGAAAAAAGTTGTTGCTGTTGTTAAATGGGTTGATGGAACTGTAATTGATTCGATTTATAAAGTAATAACTTGATATCAACTTGTTAAGATATGATTTAGAAGGTTCCTTTTTTTAGTTTTGCTATTCCTGCGCCTTTTGTGGTCAACCAGCCATCACCATTCAGATCAAGAGAAAATGAGGTACACTGCTTTGAAA
>VEPI01000069.1 GCA_012026935.1 Melioribacter sp.
GCAACATCTTCAATTCTTCTGTTAATGCTGGGAAGTGCTTCAATAGCTTCTTTGGTTACAGCTGTTGAAGCACCGGTTCTTGATGAATTAAGTATTGCACTTCTTTCAGCTGTAATTGTCACGCCTTTTAATTCTATTGTAGTTTCCGGAAGCTTAAAATCCATCTTAAAATTTTGTCCCAAACTAAGTGTGAATCCATCTTCAACTTGAGCTGTGTAACCTACCATGGACGCTGTAGCTTTGTAGGGGCCGCCAACTCTAAGACCTAGTAAATTGAATTTTCCATCTGAACGTGTAGATGTTCCGTATTGAGTTCCGGAAGGAACATGTACTACAACTACGTTAGCTCCTGGTAATGCATTTCCATTTTGGTCCACTACCGTTCCGTTCATTGAAGCAGTAGTAACCTGTGCATACATTAACTGAGAGCTAAACAAGACAACCGCAAACAAGAAAAAAGAAATCAATTGTTTAACTTTTCTCATATTATACTCCTTTATGGGTTGGTGAAATATTAATTAATGTGGATTTTTTTTTAGAATTGTTTTGAAACAGACAAAAATAATTTTGAACTAATGTAAATGAATTCATTTTTAGATTCATGGAGTAAAAACTTTAATTAACTCATTTTTTTAAGCAATGAGTTGTTTGGAGATTATTTTTTACACTGGAAGATATGAAAATCTTATTAATGTCAAAAGGATTTAACAATTTTTTAATTTTCCAAAAACCCTCTTTTTATGTTCAACAAAATTGGAATTTCTTAATTTAAAAACTATCTTTTCATACACCTCATCTATTAAATCTTAATTTTAGATCATACATTCTTATATTTACCTTTATTTTTAGTAAGGATTCAAAAATGAAAAAAATGATTCTTTTCTTATTACTTTATCTATCTATTTCTATTACTGTTTTTGCCGGTTCAAAACCTTATGTAATATTGATATCATTTGATGGTTTCAGATGGGATTATTTAAATAGAGAAATTACTCCCAACCTTAAAAAGATTAAAGAAAACGGAGTATCTGCTCTATCACTTCGCCCGGCATTTCCATCCAAGACTTTTCCAAATCATCAATCTATAATAACAGGAATGTACCCGGCTCATCATGGAATTATAGCTAATACTTTTGGCGATCCATTTAACAAAACTATTTATCGAATGGGAGATACTAACGCTGTCCGAAATAGCCGTTGGTATTTGGGAGAAGCATTTTGGGAAACAGCCGAAAGACAGGGAATTAAAACAGCTAGTTATTTTTGGCCGGGTTCAGAAATTTTAATTTCATATCGTCATCCTACATATTTTGAAGAATATGATCACGAAAGACCATATGAAAAACGTGTTGATGGTGTTATTGATTGGCTGAAATTGCCGGCAGAAAAAAGACCGCATTTTATTACTGTTTATTTCCATGAAACAGACACACAAGGACACAAATTCGGTCCAAGCGCTCCGGAAACTAATCTGGCGATCAAAACTCTTGATAATATTGCAGGATTGCTTTTCCAAAAATTAGATGAAATCAAAATGCGTGATAGTGTTAATGTAATTTTTGTTTCTGATCATGGCATGACCGAAATCTCACAACAACAAACAATTAATATTGAAAAAATAGCAAACTCATCTGATTGTAAATTTTTCGATGGTGGTCCAATTATGTTCGTTGAACCGAATAAAGAAAAAGTCAACGATGTTTATACCATTCTGAAAAAAAATGAAAATCATTATAAAGTTTATTTACGCAATGAAGTTCCGGAATATTTTCACTTCAACGATCATCCTTTTATTTCTCAAATAGTTGTTGTTGCTGATTTAGGCTGGACAGTTCTTTCAAATAAAAAATTCGACTTTGAAGAAAAAGGAAATCATGGTTATGATAATAATCAACTAGACATGCATGGAATATTTTTAGCAGTCGGACCAAATTTTAAAAAGAACTATCACACCGGAACTCTTTGGAATATTGATATCTATCCTTTGCTTTGTAAAATTTTTGAAATTTTTCCGCGAACAAACATAGACGGCAAACTTGATCGTATCGGGTTTATTTTGAATGACTAATACAACAAAACAAGTGATGACAAAAAACTTACTCAAAGTTGATTACGAGAAATATTCTCTCTCAAACGGATTACAGGTCATTCTTTATCCGGATTTATCTATTCCTGTTGTTGCAGTAAATTTATGGTACCGTGTTGGTTCTGCAAACGAGACAAATGGTAAAACCGGCTTTGCTCATTTGTTTGAACATATGATGTTTCAAGGTTCTCAGAACGTTCCAAAAGAAGGACATTTTAAATTTATACAAGAAGCAGGCGGAAGTTTGAATGGTTCAACAAGTTTTGACAGAACAAATTATTATGAAACCGTTCCGGCAAATTATCTTGAACTTGCTTTGTGGCTCGAATCCGATAGAATGGGATTTATGCTGCCGGGATTGAATCAAGAAAAACTTGACAATCAAAAAGATGTTGTGATGAATGAACGGAGGCAACGATACGAAAATCAACCGTACGGATTAGCATGGGAAAAATTATTTTCAAATTTGTTCTCTAACGATCATCCTTACTCGTGGCCGACAATTGGTTGGATGGATGATATCGCAAAATTTGAACTTGATGATGTAAAAAATTTTTTCCAAAAATATTATTCCCCAAACAATGTTTCTCTTGTTATAGGCGGAAATTTTGATAAATCCAACGCCAAAGATCTTATTCAAAAATATTTTGGAGATATAAAAGGAAATGCCGCTGTTCAGGAAATCAAAACTTCACTTCAGTCTCTTAGTGAATCAAAAAAAATAATTTATGAAGACAATGTTCAATTACCAAGGATCTATCTTGCATGGCATACAGTTAAAGCCTTTCACGAAAATGATGCGGTGCTCGATCTGCTTTCGGATATTTTAACATCATCAAAAAATTCCAGATTGCATAAATCACTTGTCTTCGAAAAACAAATTGCTCAGGATATTTCGTCGTTTCAATATTCCGGAAAACTTGACGGCTCATTCATAATAGCATCAACAGCAAAACCGGATATTACTCTAGAAAAAATAAAAGATGAAATAACGAAAGGTATTAATAAACTTATTTCCGATGGCATTACTGAAAATGAATTGTTGAAAGCTAAGAATAATATCAAATCCTCTTACATCTTCTCTCTTCAAAAAATTGACCTGATAACGGATCATATTAATCACTATAATTTTTATCTGAATGAACCGGACTCATTTCTATTTGATCTTTCACGATATGAACAGGTTACCAGGGAACAAATAGCAGATGCCGCACAAAAGTTTTTAACAATGCCAAATGTTGAACTAAATATTATTCCTAAAAAGATGTGATGATTATGTTAGATAGATCAATTATACCAATACCTACCAAAGAATTATTATTTAATATTCCGGAAATAAAATTTTTAAAACTCGTAAATGATATTGATATTAGTTTTGTTTACAAAGAGAATCTTCCAATTGTTTATGCCGAGATAATTATTTTTTCAGGCAGCAGGCTTGATCCGTCCGATAAAAAGGGATTGGGATATTTAACTTCTCTTTTGATAGATGAAGGAGCCGGAGAATATGACGCTCTCCAATTAAGCGAAGAGTTTGAAAAACTTGGTTCCGCCTTTTCAGTTTCAGCCGATCATGATACAATAATTCTTTCGATATTATCGCTAACTGAAAATTTTGAAAGATCACTTGAATTAGTTTCTAAAATTGTTTTGAAACCGCGGTTTGAAGAAAAAGATTTCCAGCGTGAAAAGAAAAAAGTCTTAGACCAAATTCTTCAGTTAAAAGATGAACCTTCTTTTATTGCTTCATCGGCATTTGAACGACGTGTTTTCGGTGATTCATATTACGGATTCCCGGAAATCGGATTCGCAGAAAGTATAGCAAGAATTTCTAATGATGACGTTAAGGATTTTTTTGCCAGCACTTTTACTTCTTCTAATGCTAAAATTGTTTCAGCCGGAAATTTGAACGAAACAGAAATTGTTAATCTGTTTAATAAATATTTCAGCGAATGGATTTCCATATCAGACAACAATCAATACTTTGAAAATCCAAAACGGAAAGAAACATCATATTATTTTATTCACAAATCAGATTCCGCTCAAAGTGAAATCCGCGTTGGACATCTTTCTAAGAAACGGAACACAAATGATTTTATTCCTACCAGAATTATGAATACAATTTTAGGAGGACAATTTTCAAGTAGAATAAATTCAAACTTACGTGAGAAAAGAGGATTTACTTACGGGGCTAATTCATCCTTCCATTATTATAAAGAAGCAGGATTGTTCGAAATCTCAACAGCAGTAAATATCGAAAACACGGGTGAAGCAATTATCGAAATATTAAAAGAGCTTAACGGAATTCGTGAACACATTTCCGATGAAGAGATAAATTTTGCAAAATCTTATTTGATAAAACAGTTCCCTTCGCGTTTTGAAACATTGAACCAAATCGCAAAAAATCTTGAGTCTCTTTTAATTCATTCACTTCCAACAGAAGAACTAATCAATTATACTTATAAAGTTAAATCGGTTACTAACGAAGAAGTAATAGCCTCCGCAATTAATAATGTTTTACCTGATCAATTGGTTATAGTAGCAGTTGGTGATCGTAAAAAAGTTCTCAATCAGCTAAAGCAAATTCAAGGGGCAGAACCTGTTGAATTAGATTTGTATGGAAACTTGCTTACTTAGTTTTTAATGCAGTTGGTTTCCCTGCGAGAAATGTTTTTGAAAGAGGAATTATCTTATTACCCTTCTTTTTTATTTTTTCAATTTCATTCTGAATTTTCAAAAAATTATCGAATGAACTGAAAAAAATCTTCTGACGTACTCCGGTTGTATCTTCGCAGTAAAATCGAAATTTTGAAATTAACTCCGAATCCTCCTGAGCATTTAATTCTATTAACTCAGAACGAGGATAAAGATATATACTTTGGCGTTTTAATTCATCACGCACATAATTATAGATTGGAGAATTATATAACGTGGAATTTTCATCTATTATATAAGCTTTAGCGTCTCTAAAACTTGATACAATATTTTGTATAGAACCGCGCAGTAATTCTTTTTGATAATCTGATTTTAATTTCATCTTGGGATCGCTGATATCGTTGTTCAATAAAACCGCATATTCTTTCGTATAATCTTTAAGGGAATCTGTTTTGATGACAAGATCATGTCCCGGAACAACAGTACACGAAATGGGATGATGAACACTTAAAAAATTGTTAAAACTTTTTTCACTTAGATCAAATACATCATTGATTACAAACGAAAGATCGTTTCTCTTTCTAATAATTCCTTTATCAGGAATTAATGCCGCTTTCAATTTCAGAACTTCATTAGTATAAATACGAATTTCGGTTGTTCCAAATATCTTTTTTTCTTCCGATACAAATCCGGTAATATCTTTCTCAATGACTTTATTTATGTCTTTGATAATAAGCGGAACAGGCATATCGGCCGGAATTTTTACAGTGTATTCGGTTTTTACTGAATCATAATCTGCGGACTTATATTTTTTTCTAGTAATCCATTTTGTTTCAATTCCATATTCATCAAGAACAGTAAAAAAAACCGTTTCGATTTGAACAACTGAAAGTTCATGAACTGCGATTTCTTTTTTTGGCTTCTTAAGCGATTCGATTGCAATGTTAATAACAAGCAATAATACTGCGGCAGTTAAAAGATATTTTACAAATTTTTGCTTTTGATTTGTCAAAATATTGATTGTAGCACAGATTTATAAAAATCCGTGCGTTAATTTTTATGCGCAGAATATGATTCTGAGCTATGAGTTTTTAAAATTTGGTTTTCGTTTTTCCAGAAAAGCTGTTGTTCCTTCCTTAAAATCTTCCGTGCCGCAGCTTTCAGCAAAGAATTTTGCTTCATGGGCAAGACCATCTGATTCCGGAAATTCATCACATAGAACAATAGCCAGCAACGCTTTTCTAACTGCAATTTGTCCTTTCGAAGAAATTTTTTCTGCAAACTCAGTTGCTTTACTCATTAATTCTTCCGAACTGAAAATTTTGTTCACTAAGCCAATTCTCAATGCTTCATTTGCGTCAATTAGATCGCCGGACAAAATTAATTCTGCAGCTCTGCCTGAGTTAACTAATCGAGTTAATCTTTGTGTACCGCCGTAACCTGGAATTATTCCAAGATTTACTTCCGGCTGTCCGAATTTTGCTTTCTCGTTTGCAAATCTAATATGACACGATAAAGCAAGTTCACATCCGCCGCCAAGTGCAAATCCATTAACCGCTGCAATAACCGGTTTGCCAAGATTTTCTATCAAGTTAAAAACGGCTTGTCCATTCTCTGAAAATTTCTTTCCGGTTGATTCATTCAATTTATTTAGCTCCGAAATATCCGCTCCGGCTACAAAAGCTTTTTCTCCGGCACCGGTTACAATTACAACATTTATGTTTTCATCTTTCATTATCGAATGAAAACATTCTTTCAATTCATCAAGTGTTGCATTGTTAAGCGCGTTCAGTTTATCAGGACGATTAATTGTAACAAATCCGATCTTATTTTTTACTTCAAATAAAATATTACTGAAACTCATAAATCCCTCTTTACATTTTTACAAAGATTGGAATGTTTGCTCTCAGATTAAAAGACAGATATTGATTTTTTGGTAAGAAATTATAGTATGTAACAACATCCAGAATGAACATAGAAAAACCGGCGCCAATATGAAAACCGAATTTACTTACATCCTCAACAAAATTTTGTTTACCGCTGTCAATTTTAAACTGATTCCAATTTTCAAAAAGAGCATACTCTGCGCCGATATCAATTATCGGCATTAGTAATACAACATTTTCCAAAATCGGTTTGAAATAATATCTTACACCCGGTGCAATCATCAAAACATTACTAGATAACGATGCGTAGTCACTTCGTTTATAATAATCTTGTCTTCCGGGATAATGCTGATAACCGATCATTGTGTAAAGAAACACAGGCAGGTATTCGTTATCTGTATAAGAAAAAATTACATCTGCACCTATACCGATGTTTTGTGCGTCTGCAAAATCTCCTATTGGAAATCTTGGACCAACCGCAATTCCCATAAACAATCCTTTGGCAGCACCAAATTGGAATTGACCGTACGCAATTGAACTAAAAAGTATTAATAATGATAAAAGTTTTTTCATTTCAACTTAAGTTATAAATTACTTTCCAAAAAGTTGTGTCCCGATTCCGTATTTAAAGACTAATTCGCCACCGTGTATTCCTGTTATATATATTAGATAGCAGCCCGCTAATCCTATTGGAATAAAAATGTATTTCCAATTGTTATCGAATTTCTTTTTGAGAATTAAATATGTTCTTAAAATTAAAACTCCGCTAAAATACCAGAGTGTAATTGTTGCATTTTGTTCATGTTGTTCAATCAATCCGGTCAATAAATTATTTTTTTCCTTCAAAATCGTTTTTGCCGCTTCGTGAGCCTGATTCCCGGTAAGTACTGCTGCAACTGCCGTAACAATTCCGGCAATTAAAATTATATATGCTGATTTACTTAAATAATTTTTCTTTAACAGAATGCCGGACACCTCAAGAAAAAAATACAATATAAATAATACCACAGGAAAGTGAACAATGCGCGGATGAAGTTCGGCCAAAAATTCCATTTGTTATTTTTTCTTTTCGGTTTGTGAATCAACTCAATTAAATATATGATAATGAACCCAATATTCAAAAGCTCACATTCTTACCCGCATAAAACGCTTCCGCCGTTAACGTTAAGAATTTCTCCGTTGATATGCCGCGCCAAATCCGACGCAAGAAATAAAGTTGGCCCTGCTATGTCTTCTGCTGTTGCAATTCTTCCGACAGGTATTCCTTTTCTAATTCTTTCCTTATAATTTTTATCAGCAAATACATCATCGTTCATTTCGGTATCAACCCACCCGGGAGCTACTGAATTTACAGTTATGTTAAATGATGCCAATTCAACAGCCAAAGATTTTGTGAATGAGATCATTCCGCCTTTTGAAGCAGCGTAATGAGAATGAAATGCTTCTCCTCTTTGTCCTGCTGTTGATGTAATTAAAATTATCCTGCCAAATTTATTTTTCTTCATGTAAGGAGTTACGGTCTTACAAAACAAAAATGTTGACGTTAGATTTATTCTGATTAATTCATTCCAATGATCAAGCGACATTTTTTCAAGCGTTCCGTCGTTCCAGATTCCGGCATTATGAACAAGTATGTCAATCTTTCCAAAATCTTTAGCAACTTTTTTTACCATTTCAAAAATTTCTTTTTCCGATTCCATATCAACATGATATGCTTTAACATTTTTACCAAATTTCTTCTCAAGTTTCTCTGCTTGTGATACTGCATTCTTATAAGTGAAACCAACTTTGCTGTTTGCCTTCGAAAATAATTTTACACAAGCTTCTCCAATTCCTCTTGATCCTCCGGTTATTATTGAAACTTTGTTTGAAAGATCAATCATATTAATACCTCACTTTAAATAAGAATAAACCTTTAGCTGGAACAGATTCATCCGCTGCTTCTCTGTTTTTTTCTTTAAGAACCTCTAGTAAATAATTTTCACCAAGTTTATTTTCTGCAACGAATAAAATTGTACCTATAATTGTTCGTACCATTCCGTGCATAAAACGATTTGCCGAAATATAAAAAGTAGAAATGGTTTTTCCTCTGTGCCAAATAATCTCATTAACCTCACAAGTTTTGTCTTCTATTTCGGTATTTTTTCTTGAGTATGAAGTAAAATCATGCAAACCTAATAATTTTTTTGAAATTTCGTTTAGATAATCAGTGTCTAATTTTGAAAATGAGGGAAAGTAATAAGAATAGCTATTATAGAATGGTGATTTGTGATCACAAAATAAATAAATGTAACTCCTGTTCTTGGCATCAAATCTTGCATGGAAAGATTCATCCACTTTTTCCATCTTCAAAATGGAAATGTCATTGGGTAGAATTGAGTTGAGTGAAAAACGAAACCTATAAAGATCTAATTCGCTTTCAGTTCTAAAATTTCCAACCTGTCCCAGTGCGTGCACGCCGGTATCCGTCCTGCCGGATCCGATTAGATTAACTTTTTCTTTTAAAATAACTTCTATTGCATCAACAATTTTTTGTTGAACACTGACCGCATTGCTCTGGATTTGCCATCCAGAATAGTTAGTCCCATCGTATTGGATTAATAACTTGTAATTATTCATGCTTGAACAATTTTGACAGTAAATTTAGTTCAATATCTAATAGGTAAAAAATAATTTTTCTCTAAAAAAAATCGTTGTGTTTATCAATATTAAAAATTAGATTGCAC
>VEPI01000096.1:0-3786 GCA_012026935.1 Melioribacter sp.
CCGCCGCCGTATCCGCCGAGATTCCCATTCTTATTGACTACGCGGTGACATGGAATTACAATCGCAATTCTGTTCAATCCGTTTGCATGCCCAACTGCACGCTGGCCTTTAGGAACACCAACAAGCTTAGCCATCTCTTCGTACGACTTTGTTCTTCCGTACCCGATCTTCAATAATTCATTCCATACTTTTTGTTGGAATGTACTGCCGGGATAAATAATCGGAACGGTGAATTCCTTTAACGATCCTTCAAAATATTTTTTCAATTCTTTTTTAAGAAGATCAATGTGTTTATTCTCTCCGGGTACAACCGGGCTCTTGAATAACTTTCGTAAAGTTGTAAACTGTGCATCAAGCATTCTTCGGTCGGAAAATTCCAACAGACAAATTCCTTTTTCAGTTGCAGCAGTAACTAATGGTCCCATAGGACTCTCAATCCACGCAGTAACAATGCAGTCTTTTGATTTGCTTCTACCCGGCGGTGTACCGAAAGTTTTTACAAATGCATCGCGGAAACCGCTGTGAGATTCATAACCATGTCCAAGTGCAACATCATCAAGATCTTTTCCGTTTTTAATTTGTTCAAAAGAAATTCCCAATCTTCTTCCACGGCAGTATGCTTGAAATGTCATGTTGTAATTTTTTAAAAAATATCTTCTTGCACGGGCCGGATCAATTTTTATGGAACGAAGAAAAGCATCGTTGTAACGTGCTGTGGGATTTGCATCAATTGTGTTTAGCAATTTAGTTACCCATTCTGGAGGGGTCCCGTGAGTTTCAAGAGGTCGGCAGCGTTTGCAAGGACGGTAGCCGGCGAACACTGCTTCGCGTGCGGACGGGAAATACTCAACGTTTTTAGTCAATGGTTTTCTGGCGGAACATGAAGGTCTGCAGAATATTCCGGTACTGCGGACAGCGAGATAAAAAATTCCATCGTAAGAGCCGTCGCTTTTTTTATATGCTCGTTCCATTTCTATAACTGAAGGAAGTGTTTGTTGGTTAATAGAAGTGTTCATAAAATAATCCGATCCAAATTTTGATGTGCTATAATAAGATCATTAAACAATTACGTCCACCGAAAATTGAACATGGATATTTTTTAAGTGCCTGGGTTCCTAAGTGCCTTAGTTTCTGAGTGATCAATTAAGAAATTTGTTACACAGTCTTTAATTTATTTTTACCGATCACAGACCACTGATCACCGATAACTATTTTACGTACTTTGAAATAAAATCCTCAACTTCCGGCAATCCGCCCTGGTAAATTAGGTAACCATTACTCGGTTCGCGTTCTGTAATTTCTCCGGCTATGGAGGTAAGCATTATTTCTTTAACTTTTTTCTGATCAGTTGTTTGTCCTAATGCCCAGCATAATTTCATGTAAGCAACTTCGGGCAGCATATTTTCTCCGGGAATTACACCAAGCTCCATCATATCACGACCGGTATCGTAAACGTACATTTGCACATAACCCCAAAGTGTTTGTACGGTCATGTAAATTGAAATTCCTTTTTCGTGTGCACGTTTGAGTGCAGGGTAAAGCGGCTTGTTTACATGTCCTAATCCGGTCCCTGCAATAACAATTCCTTTGTAGTCGTTATCAATCAGCGATTCGATAATATCGGGTTTCATGTTCGGATAGTAATAAACAATGCTAACTTTTTCCTCGAACAAAGTATTGATCTTTACATTTCTGTCTTTGCGCCGGTGTTTGTAATCTTGTCTAAGCGGGGTGATTTCATCTCGGCTTACTTTTGCAATCGGAATATCGCCGATGGTTCTAAATGTTGAGCGGTAACTCGAATGCATTTTTCTTACGCGAGTTCCTCTGTGAAGTAATCCGTAATAATCCGATGTTGGTCCAAACATACAAACCATCACTTCTGCAATATCGCTTTCCGCCGCAGTCTTAACGCTGTGCATTAAATTAAGAGCTGCATCTGATGAAGGACGGTCGCTCGATCTTTGTGAACCAACCATTACAATTGGAACAGGAGAATTCTGTACCATGAAAGAAAGAACTGCGGCTGTGTGGTGCATTGTATCCGTTCCGTGACCAATCACAATTCCGTCAACACCTTTTTCAATTTCCCTTCCGATTGCTTCTGCTGTTCCTTTCCATTGATCGGGTCCCATATTTTCACTGAAGACGCCGTAAAGTTTTTCAGTTTCGAGATTGCAATAGTCGGCAAGCTCGGGAACTGAACCGTAAAGTTCTCCCGGGGAGAATGCGGGAATAACTGCGCCTGTTCTGTAATCAAGACGCGAAGCAATCGTTCCGCCCGTACCGAGAAGTTTTACATTTGGTTTTGATGGATCGCGGGGAAAATCTTTTTCGGGAATTTTATAATGCGCTTCTTTGCGTCCTCTAATTTTTATATCTGTAACAAGATCGGCAGCAACACCAATGTTGTAGCCAATCGGCATTTTAATTACAATGTGAAAAGGATCGGCTGTTTCAGAACGGGGAAGGATAATGCCTTTGTAATTTCCTTTTGTTGTTGTGATCTCAACATCACTCCACACAAGCGCATTAAAGTTTTTTAAAACCGATAATGCTTTTCCACGGTAACCTTTGTAATTGTCATCCGCCATAATTTTTCCTTTGCGTGCTCTGCGAAAACCTTTGCGATCTCTGCGGTTAAAAAGCTAAAACGCAAAGTGTACAGAGAAGACACTGAGAACGCAGAGATTATTGTTTATTTTTTTGCACCTGATTTTTTTAAAATCTCTATAATTTCTTTATGACCTTTAAGCTGTGCTAAGCGTAAAGCTGTTTCGTGATACGTGTTCTGGAAATTTGTTTTGGCTCCTTTTTCTAAAAGCATTAACACTACGTCTTTATGCCCGTTTTGTGCGGCTCTCATTAATGCTGTTTCCTTATTGCCGGGCAGTATATTTGGATCGGCACCATGATCTAATAAAGCTTTTACAGTTTCTAATTGTCCGCGTTCGGCTGCGATCACTAAAGGTGTTTCTCCGGCCAAATCTTTTAAGTTCGGATCTGATTTGTTATCAAGAAAGAATTTTACCCATTCAAAATCATTTGCACCAATTACCATCATTAGGGGAGTTGTTTTATATGAATCTTGAATATTTACATCTGCTTTATTCTCGATCATAAATTTTATAAGGTTTGGAAAAATGTCACTCTTAGGCCAATTACGTTTTCCCGCAACAGCCATAATTAAAGGAGGGGGAATTGTACCTTTGTTTTTATAATTTAAATCAGCTCCGCGTTTAATAAGTTCTGTTGCCCCCTTAGCGTTGAAAATACTCATGGTAATTGACAACAAAGAATTACCTTGTTTGCTTATTGAGTTTGGATTTGCACCGTACTTAACTAATTCATCAAAAACGGCAATGGTATTTACACCTTCATATTTTGCTATGTAGCAAACGGCGGGTTCGCCTTCAACCATGGTGTTGGGATCAGCTCCGTTATTTAAAAACTCTCGGACCTTCAAAAGCGAAAAACTTTTTACTGCATCGGCTAAGTTGCTAACATTCTGGGCGAAAATTGTACTCGTAAGTAAAAAAAAGAAAACGATCTTTTTCATAACCATTCTCCCTGTTAGTTTTTATTTATCTGTTCTGCAAGCTTTTTCCCTTGAACGCTCATTCTTACTTTATCCATAACTAATCCTAATAATACTTTTTTTCGATTGTCGTTATTTATCAACTGTACTTTGCTTAATTCATCATTTGTATCAGTTATAATTTCTTCCAGCTCTTTTGTTGTTAATGGTTTTGGCAATAGCTCGGGATAAAATTTTCCTTTCTTAAT
>VEPI01000096.1:3838-9071 GCA_012026935.1 Melioribacter sp.
TAAGATCGGAAAATTTCTCTCATCATTTCTTCGTCTAATAAACTAATATCAGAATTTATTTTTTTTAACCTTTTTGGAAATTGAATTAGTGCAACAGCAGCAAGCACCGGATTAATTTTCCACTCATTAACTAAAAATTTAAATAACCGGGCGAATTTTGAAATAGATAATTCTCGGATTGTGTCTTCGGGAATTCCAAGTTCATGATACCATTTTTCTCTCTTCCAAAATTGTTCTGGAAGATTTGTCCGTAATGTTTTTAATCGTTCTTCTGTAATTCTTGTTGGTGGTAAATCCGTATCCGGATACATTCTGTCTGCGCCGGGCAAAATTCTTTCAAAGCCGTTCGTTCCGTCACGTAATGCTTGCCTTGTTTCTGAAGGAACACCAACCGTTGCTTCTTTTGCACGAATAATAATTTCTTTCGCGGCCATATCTATATCTTGTTCGTTTCCCCAGACAAGCACCATTGTATCGTTGTCGCTAGCACCAACAGTACGTTTAATGTTTTGCCAATCAGCGGAAGTTATCGTATCACCTTTACTATCAGAATGAATTATGTTCGGAATATTTGTTAAACATGCAATCACACGTACACGGTCGGAAATTTCTTTTGAAAAATATGTATCAGTTTGTGTCTGCCAATGAAGAAGTCCATTGTAGCCTCTAAGCACAACACATTTCACCCACAATCCTTGATCAGTTGCAGTTCGAATCGGTAAGTAGTGCGCCTTTTTTACAATGCGTGTAATGTCATCGGACTTCGCTTCAAAGGTTTCTTTAGTAATTCCTCTTCGATGAAGTTCATCTCGTAACCGTAAAAGATTCCACTGGCGCATCGCTTCGTTATATGTGAGATGCGGAATTCTTCCGATCTTTGGTACGCCTTTAATTTCTATTCTCGTTCCGCCCTCAACACTAACATTCACATCTTCACGAGCTGATCCAATACCACGGCGGACTTTGTTTGTACTTCGAACTAAATTAGCGCAGATCTCAGCAACTTCTGCAACCTCGAACGGGGTGCGCATGTTTGGTCCGGTAACCGTTTCAATGAGAGGCATTCCGAGACGGTCAGTTCTGTAAACGCGTAAGTGTCCCGAGTCGGATACTTCTCTGCAGGAATCTTCTTCGATAGACATTTGTACAATGTCAATCATTCTGTTTTTGTAGGGAATTTTTCCATCGAGAGCAAAAATTGCCGTGCGCTGAAATCCGGTTGGAATACTTCCATCCAAATATTGTTTTCTTGCAATGTGCAGTTCATCAACGATTGAACAATCGAACAACATTCCGCATTGTAAAGCAATATTGAGTGCATCATCATTAATTAAAAACGGAGGAGTGTCGTCCATTTCATAAGTGCAGACGGATTCGCGGTTAATTCTGTAGAGAATATCTTTCTTTGTTTTGAATTCCATCAGAGCAGTTCCGTCATATTCGCCAAGTTCGGATAATGTAGGTCGCATGTGCCGCAAAATTTCAGCATCGTAATGTTCGCTGTATTTTCCGGCAGGGCATCGGCAGAAAAGTTTTTTTGTGGTGAAAAGCTGCTGGTGAATTTCCAATCCGGATTTGAAACCAACGGTCGCATAATCCTTATCGGTCATTTCTTCAAAAGGTTTAAATAGAAATTCTTTCATGATTAATGTTAATTCCGTGGAGAGAATAAATGAAATGAAAAGTTTTCCATAAGTACTAAAAGATATTGTTTGCTTATGAAAACTTAAAGAGAGGTGTTATAAGAAGCAAACTTAACAATTGAGAATTTAGAATTGCGGGTTGAGAATTATAAAAGATTGCTTGCTAACTCCGCTAACTCGCTGCGTTCGCCTTTCTCGAGATTTACATGCGCGTAAAGTTTTTGTCCCTTAAAATGTTCGATCAAATATGAAAGACCATTTGATTGCGCATCAAGATAAGGGTGATCTATCTGATAAATATCCCCGGTTAAAACTAACTTTGCACCTTCACCTGCACGTGTTATGATAGTTTTAATTTCGTGAGGCGTAAGGTTTTGAGCCTCATCAACAATAAAATAAATTCTTTGCAGACTTCTTCCCCTGATGTAACTAAGCGGTTCTATTACAAGTTTTTCATCTTTTATCATTGCGTTAATAAGCTGATGACTCTTATCTGTTTCAGGGAATTGATCTTGTATAACTTTTAAATTATCCCACAACGGCTGCATGTAAGGAGCCAGTTTACTTTCAACATCACCGGGCAGGTAACCGATATCTTTATTGCTTAAAGGAACAACGGGGCGTGCAATATAAATCTGCCTATAATTTTTTCTTACCTGTAAAGCACACGCCAAAGCAAGTAAAGTTTTCCCTGTGCCTGCTTTTCCCGTCATTGAGACAAGCGGTATATCCGGATTAATAAGAGCATCAACTGCAAAAGTTTGTTCTGCATTCCTTGGTTTAATTCCATATGCAACTTGCTTATCAATGCGTTTAAATTTTTCCATCTCTTGATCGAGACAAGAAAGAATGGAGCGGCTTGAATTACGCATGATAAAATATTTATTCGGCACGGCTTCATTTTTAATTTTTTTAAGAATTTGTTTTGCGGGAACTTCAAACGGCGGTTGATAAAGCCGCTGTAGAACATCGTCATCAAAATCTTCAACAATTGTTTTACCGCTATAAAGCTCTTCAACATTTGTAACCCAGTCAGTTGTATAATCTTCGGCAGGAATGCCAAGAGCTTTTGCCTTCATGCGGAGATTTACATCTTTTGTTACAAGAATAGTTTTCTCCTTGCCAGATTTATTAGCTTCAAGTGCAGCACTAAGAACTCTATGATCAACATTATCTTCGCGGAATACATCGTGAATTTCCTGTGCTAAACCGCGGGTAATAACAATTCTTACCTTACCTTTTCCTTTTCCAAGGGATACGCCGCCGTTGAAAATTTCATTTCCGGTAATTGAATCAAGTGTGCGTGCAAATTCACGCGCATTCAAATTAATTACTTGATTACCGCGCTTGAAATGATCCAATTCTTCTATTACGACAAGCGGAATGATTATATTATTTTCCTGGAAGTGATTTATGCAAGTGGGATCGTGAAGGATTACGTTTGTATCAAGAACAAAATTTTTAGGACTGGGTTTTTTCATAAAGAACAATGATTTATTGTGAAAGATTTTCTGAGTAATTTCATGTAGAACATAATAAATTTTTATTTCTTTTTCGAAATTTATTTTCTAGGCATGCCATTAAGCACAAACGGGAAATAGATTATGGCTAATCAAACAATAAACCCGGCAACGGGTAAGACAGAAAAGGTTTTTAAGGAACATTCCTCCAATCAAGTTATGGTAATGATTGATGCAGTGAATGATGCTTTTATGAAATGGAGAGAAACGGATTTTTCTTTCCGGGCAAGTTTAATGAAAAATGTCGCCAACATACTCCGCGAGAAAAAAGAACATTATGGAAAAATTCTTACACTGGAGATGGGAAAACCAATTAGCCAAGCCATATCAGAAGTTGAAAAATGCGCTTTGGTTTGCGAATACTATGCTGATAACGCAGAAAAAATTCTAAGTGAAGAAATTGTTCAGACTGATGCTTCACAGAGCTATGTGCGCTTTGATCCTTTGGGAATTGTGCTTGCAATAATGCCGTGGAACTTTCCGTTTTGGCAAGTGTTTCGTTTTGCAGCGCCGGCTTTAATGGCTGGAAATGTTTGTATGTTAAAGCATGCATCAAATGTTCCAATGAGCGCGCTTGCTATAGAAGAAATTTTCATGAAAGCAGGATTTCCTAAAAATACTTTTAAAACTTTACTTATTGGTTCATCAGGTGTAAAAGAAATAATAGATCATCCGGGTATAAAAGCAGTAACCTTAACCGGAAGTGAGCCGGCGGGAAAACAAATCGCTTCGCTTTGTGGAACGAAATTAAAAAAAACAGTTTTAGAATTGGGCGGGAGCGATCCGTTTATTGTTCTTGATGATGCAAACATTGATGAAGCCGTTAAAACGGCAGTTACTGCACGATTAATCAATAACGGACAAAGCTGTATTGCAGCTAAAAGATTTATTGTAGTAGAAAAAATCTATAATGAATTTGAAAAGAAATTTGTAGAAGCAATGATCAAAGTAAAAGTTGGCGATCCGATGAATAAAGAAACTGAACTCGGGCCGATTGCACGCGAAGATTTGTTAAATGAATTAGATGCTCAGGTAAAACAATCGGTGGAAAAAGGTGCTAAAATTTTATGCGGAGGGAAAAGAATTAATCGAGATGGATTTTATTATAAGCCGACTATCATTTCAAATCTCTCCAAAGGAATGCCTGCATATGAAGATGAAATATTTGGCCCGGTAGCAAGTTTGATTAAAGCGAAAGATGAAGATGATGCAATTAAAATTGCAAATGATTCTAAGTTTGGACTCGGTGCATCTTTATGGACTTCTAATATTACAAAAGCAAAAGTGTTAGCCGGTAAAATAGAAAGCGGTTCAGTATTTATTAACGGAATGGTAAAGTCTGATCCGCGATTACCTTTAGGCGGAATAAAAAGCTCCGGATATGGAAGAGAACTTTCTCATTACGGAATAAAAGAATTTGTTAACATTAAAACTGTATGGATAAAATAGTGATTGGTTATTGGTGATTAGTGATGAGAGCACTATTCTGATCCAATCACCAACAACTAATCACCAATCACTGGAGAAAAGATGAAACAACGATGTGCCTGGGCGGGTAATGATCCGCTTTATCAAAAATATCATGATGAAGAATGGGGAGTACCTGTTCATAACGATCAAAAACTTTTTGAGATGTTAATCCTTGAAGGTGCACAGGCAGGATTAAGCTGGATTACAATTCTCCGCAAACGAAAAAATTACCGTAAAGCATTTAATAATTTTGATGCGAAGAAAATTGCTAAGTATGATTCAAAAAAAGTTAAACAGCTTTTACAAAACGAAGGAATTATACGCAACAGATTAAAAATTGCAGCAACAATTCAAAACGCAAAATGTTTTCTTGCAGTACAAAAAGAATTCGGTTCATTCGATAAATACATTTGGTCCCGCTTTGGCGGGATAAAGGGCAAACCAATTGTAAATAATCGGAAATCACTTAAAGAAATTCCGCCTATGACGAATGAATCGGATGCAATGAGCAAAGATTTAAAGAAACGCGGATTCAAATTTGTCGGCTCTACTATTTGTTATGCTTTTATGCAGGCTGTTGGAATGGTGAACGATCATACA
>VEPI01000025.1 GCA_012026935.1 Melioribacter sp.
TTCTTTTATTTTCTTTTCAACGTAACTAAACCTTGCAATAAACTTTTCATTTGTTAATCTTAAAGCATTCTCCGGATTAACGCCGAGGAATCGCGCATAGTTTGTGAGAGCAAAAAATACATCGCCCATTTCTTTTTCAAACTCGTCCTGGTTACCGGCTTTTTCCATCTCGTGCATCTCTTCTATCTCTTCAATTACTTTTTTCCAGACATCTTCTTTCTTCTCCCAATCAAAACCGACTTTGGAAGCTTTTTCCTGCAAACGGAAAGCGCGGGCAAGACTAGGTAAGTTTTTCGGAACTCCTTCTAAAACCGAATCCCTTCCTTCCGAAAGTTTTATTTCCTCCCAGTTCTTTAAAATTTCTTTTGTGTCTTTAACTTTTATGTCGCTAAATATATGCGGATGGCGTCTTATAAGCTTTTCTGTTATAGAATCAATTACATCATTAATAGAAAAATTTTTATTTTCTTCTGCTATTGCAGCGTGAAAAACTATATGAAGAAGTAAATCTCCAAGTTCAGCTTTTAATTCATTGAAATCTTTCAGATCAATTGCTTCAATCATTTCATAGGTTTCTTCAAGTGTGGCTGCTTTAATCGAATCATGAGTCTGTTCTTTATCCCATGGGCATTCTTGACGCAATCGTTTCATAATTGCCCAAAGGTTTTCAAATTTCTCACCGGTCATTATATTCTCCAATTTTGATAGCAAAGATAATGAGACCAATGTGAATCAAAAAATATTTACGGAAGATTTTATGATTTATTTTTCGATATATTTGAATAAAATATTTAACGAGGCATAAATGATAGAGCAAAAGATAAAAGAAATAATCGGTCACGATTTACCAACTCCAGCGAAACCTCTTGCAGCTTATATACCTGCATTGCAGATAGGTGATTTAATTTTTACATCAGGACAGTTGCCGACAAGGGAGGGAAAACTTATAGCTGAAGGAAAAGTTGGTTATGAAGTATCGGAAGAAAAAGGAATTGAGTGCGCACGTATATCTGCAATTAACTGTTTAGCTGCTATTAAAATGGTAATTGGTGACCTAAATAGAATTGAACAGGTAGTAAAATTAGTTGTGTTCGTAAATTCTAAAATTGGTTTTACAGCACAACCAAAAATTGCAAACGGCGCATCGGAATTTTTAGTTCAGGTTTTTGGTGAAAAAGGAAAACATGCGCGCAGTGCCGTTGGTGTAAGCGAATTACCAATTAACGCACCGGTTGAAATTGAAATGATTGTCCGCGTTAATTCCTAATTTCTATTGAATTGACTTGAATATTTGGTTTCTTTCCAATAAAATTGACATAGAAATTGATCGAATAATAGAAACAATGTACGTGTATCCACTGTTAAATGGTGAATGAAAGGGTATTCAAAATGAAAAAATATATTCTAATAATTCTTGCTTTAGCTGCAACAATTTCACAAGCTCAATACCGGGACGATGTAAATAAACAAACAGATGTGCGCAGCGGAATTGTAAATAATAATTCTTTCGGCTCAATCTTTGGACTCATCAATTCAGATAATTTTTCCATGCACCATTCATTCGGTTTGTCATACACAGCTTTCGGCGGATTTGGCGGAATGGCCCTTGGAGTTTATACTAACAGCATGGCTTACAAATTCAGCGACAGATTAAATTTAGAGACTGACATTAGCGTAGTAAATTCACCATACAATTCTTTTGGTCAAGGTTTCTCAAAGCAGATCAATGGTGTATACTTAAGCCGTGTACAAATGACTTACAAACCAACCGATAACATGAACATAATTCTCCAATACAGACAAATGCCCGGGGGGTTGTATTCACCATACTCTTACAGCGGTTATTCACTCTACGACAGAGACAACTATTTCAATAATTGGGGCTTCTAAGAAAGAGAGATACTTTTTTATTAAATTGCGCTAAGGATAACAAAGAAAAATTGAGCGCATCATCGAATTGGAAAATATTAATCCCAAAAAATTATCAAATCCGGCACGCCGAAAGTCTTCCGCGGTTAACCTGATTCTTAATATATCCATTTTTGTTTTAGCTGTAATTATTTTATACATGCTTTATTCGATTTACATCAAGCTTGCAAATAATCCCAGTGATGTAGATGCACAGGCAAACGGACAAACAGCATCGGATATAATTCAAGTTGAAGTTTTGAACGGCTGCGGCATTGGCGGAGTAGGTGATAGGTTCACGGATTTTCTCCGCGCAAATAGTTTTGATGTTGTGAACGTTGGCAATTATGTTTCATTTGATGTTGATGAATGTTTAGTAATTGATAGAACAGGAAATATGGCCAATGCATACAAGGTTGCAAAAGCCCTTCATATTAAAAATGAAAATGTAATTCAGCAACTTAACAAAGATTATTTCCTTGATGTCTCGATAGTTGTTGGTAGAGATTATTTTAATTTAGCTCCATTTAAATAAGAGGTTGAATTGGATTCATTAAAATTTGCAAAGATGATCACAGAAATTGTTAAAACTAAAAAAGGTTTTGATATAAGAATACTTGATCTTAGGAAACTATCGGGAGGAATTGCCGATTGCTTTGTTATTTGTTCTGCCGATGCAGATAGACAAGTAAAAGCGATTGCAGATGCAGTTGATGATGAGCTTAATAAGAAAGGAATAAGATGCTTTCACAAAGAAGGATTTGAAACCTTAAATTGGGTACTGCTCGATTATTTTGATGTTGTTGTGCATGTATTCCGTGCAGAAGCAAGAAGCTATTATAATCTTGAAAAACTTTGGGGAGATGCACCAGTAATTAAAATCGCCGAAGAGAAATAATTTATTGATATCATTCCGGAGACTTGATTGAAAAATTATTTAATAGAACTTTTTAATACAGCACAAGCTAAACTACTTTATCTCTCAGAAATTGATCTGACATTTTCTGTCCCGAGTCAAAGTAATCACGGTGATTATGCTACAAACGCCGCAATGATTCTTTCTAAAAAACTAAAAAGAAATCCTAAAGAAATTGCAAATGAAATTATTGCAAACTTAGATTTTGATAAAAAAGTTATTGAGAAAATTGAAATTGCCGGACCTGGATTTATCAATTTTTATTTTACGTCTTCTTATAACTCACAAATAGTAAAAGATGTTTTGCATGAGAAAGAAAATTTCGGCAAATCAAAAAAATCTGCCGGTAAGAAGGCAATGGTTGAATTTATCTCTGCAAACCCGACCGGACCTTTAACTGTAGGACACGGAAGAAATGCTGTGGTTGGAGATACAGTGGCGAATATGCTTGAATGGATTGGCTATTCTGTTGACCGTGAGTATTATTTCAACAATGCGGGCCGACAAATGCGTGTACTAGGCGA
The DNA here is from genome assembly GCA_012026935.1 of Melioribacter sp. Lineage (GTDB taxonomy): Bacteria > Bacteroidota > Ignavibacteria > Ignavibacteriales > Melioribacteraceae > Fen-1258. The sequence goes on from VEPI01000025.1 coordinate 3,349, forward strand.
TTCCGTTCGTATGCGCTATCTCGAATTACTTGGACAAAATATTCAATTCCCGGATGATTATTATCAAGGTGAGTACATAAAAGAAATCGCTGTAAAATTGAAGATTGAATACGGAGATAAATTAATAGACGAAGATGCCGAAGGTAAGTTCAAGCAAGCCGCCGAGGAAGAAATTTTTGCCGATATAATCAAAACGATGGAACGGATTAAGATCCGTATGAAAAACTTTTACAATGAAAATACTTTATATGAAAAAGGAAAGATCAAAGCACTGCTTGATGAGTTTAAGAAAAAAAATCTATCCTATGAAAAAGATGAAGCTGTTTGGCTGAAACTGACCGAACTCGGCAATGATATGGACAAAGTAATTGTAAAAGCAACCGGAGAACCAACGTACCGCTTACCGGATATTGCTTATCACATTACAAAATATGACCGCAAATATGATCTCATGATTGATCTTTTCGGCTCCGACCATAGCGCAACATACCCCGATGTTCTTGCCGGTTTGCACGCACTGGGTTATGATACAAACAAAATGAAAGTGTTGATTCATCAATTTGTTACGATCATGGAGAAAGGCGAAGTTGTTAAGATGTCAACACGTAAAGCAAATTATATTACACTTGACGAGTTGGTTGATGAAGTCGGGAGCGATGTTGTTCGTTACTTCTTTAACATGAGAAGCATTACAAGTCATTTAAATTTTGATCTTGATCTTGCCAAGAAACAATCCGATGAGAATCCGGTTTTCTATCTGCAATATGCTCACGCGAGAATTTCTTCGATTCTACGTATGACGAAGGATGAGGGATTAAATTCCTCTCTGGAGAATCTTGAATTGTTAATTACAAAAGAAGAACAAAATCTTCTCAAAAAATTATATGAATTTCCTCATGATGTAATTTTTAGCGCAGAAAACTATGAAACGAATAGAATCACTTCATATCTTGAAGAATTAGCTGCTCTCTTCCACAGATTTTATACCGAATGCAGAATAATCGGTAGTGAAAAGAAACTTGCAGAGGCACGAATTGCACTTTGCATTGCCGTTCAAACAGTAATTAAAAATGGATTATCTATTCTCGGAGTTAACGCGCCGGAAAAAATGTGACTTAATCTGTAATTACTGTTGAACCCAAAAAGTATAATTTCTCTGATATAAAAAAATTCATCTCTTCATTCTTAATTTGTATTAATTATGTAATATTATTTACTCTATTGGAATTTGTAATTCTATCTTTTAATTTGATATTAGTGTTGTTCATTATAAAAGAAAGAATTCAACATGGTAAGTTCAAAAAAAGTTAAGAAAGCAAAAAAAAATCCTTCCAAACAGAAAAAAGGAAAGTTTGTAAAAAGAAGAAGTTCTTCAAATTCATCTCTTAGAAAATTGCAAGCAGAGTTTATTTCATCTACGTCGCACCAATTCTTTACACCGCTTACAACAATTCTAAGTTCGGTAGAGTTATTGGAATATTATATTAAAAATGAAAATTATACACGGCAGCAAGAAATTATCAACAAAATTAAAAGGTCAATCGCTAATCTCACGCATACATTGGAAGGCATAACCAATCTATATAAGTATCATTCATTAAAACAAAAATTAAATCTTAAAAATATTCCTATTCGAAAATTTGTTAACGATTTGCTGGAAGAAGTGGTTGTAAACATCGGTGATTCAATTCTAATTATTGTTAATATTGAGCCGGAGCTAAATACAATATATTGTGACGAGTTTATTCTAAAACAAATCCTACTTAACTTAATTCATAATGCTGTTAAATTTTCTCCGGACGGCGGTCAGATTAGATTTGATATAAAAAAAAGAAAGAATGGGATCGAATTTTCAGTTAAAGATGAAGGAATAGGAATTGCAAAAAGTGATTTGAGAAAATTATTTAACCCTTTCTTCAGAGGGAAAAACGCAACAACAATTCCCGGTGCCGGATTAGGTCTTGCCATTGTTAAAAATCTTTCGCAACTGCTGAAAGCAAAAATTCAGTGCGTTAGTAATCAGAAAGAGGGGACAGAATTTAAGGTTCTAGTCCCGAATTGAAAATCGAAGATGAAAAAAATTTTAATAATTGAAGATAATATTGATCTGGCTGAAAACATCTTTTTGTTTTTAAAAGAAAATGGCTACGACGTGCAGTCATGTTACAACGGGGAAAAAGGATTAAAATCAATAATAGAGTTTAAGCCGGATTTAATTTTATGCGATATAATGCTGCCCGATATAAGCGGCTTCAAACTATTATCTGAATTAAAAAAATTGGATACCGGAATACCGCCGATTTTTATATTTCTAACTGCTAAAACTCAAAGAGATGATATAAGAAAAGGAATGACAATCGGTGCCGATGATTACATTACCAAACCGTTCACATATGATGAATTAATTAATGCAATTAATACACAATTTAAGAAAAGAGACAAAGTACTAAGGAATATAATTTCTTCGGAAGCGGAGCTTACAGATAAAAATCGTAAATCAACAAGAAACTTAAAAAACAAATTCCGCTCAGGTGTTATTGAGTTGGATTATAACGATCATATCTTTATTAACGATAAAAAGAATCCCGGATTTTATCTTGTGAAAGATTTAATAGTAATAAAGAGTTTGAAGGACTATACCCGTCTTTATTTCGTTGAAGATAAAAAGTTTCTGCTGAGAAAACGTATGACTTACTGGGAAAACTATTTGCCTAAAGAAGAGTTTATAAGAATTCACCGGCAGACTCTGATAAATTTGAATTTTATTGATAAACTCGAACATTTGAGCAGCAATAGATTTTCCGTCATTTTGAAAAATTACCCTAAAAAGGTGGAAGTAAGTCAAAGATATAGCAATAAGATTAAAAAATTCTTGAAATAGAATTTATCGCCTGTCGTATTATTTAATCGCTGGTCTCATAGTTATAATAAACATATACCTCTAAAATTATATTCGCACAGCCCCTCTTAGTGGAATTGAAAACATCTTTCGGCTGGGAAGATTTAATTAGTTTTCAATTCCACTTCTTATAAGGCGCTAAGGAGAAATAAACAAATTATCAAGGGAGGAGTGATTTAGATGATAGAAGATAATCTTCTAAGAACAGTCGTAGAAGATAATATTCCATCTAGTAAATTTGTTGAACTCTATAAATCTGAAAACGAAAACTTTAACTCCGAAACATGTTTCGCCTGCCGTGAACAATTTTTCAAATTGATTGCCGAATTTTCTGAAGATTGGATCTACTGGATCAATTCCGATTCTTCAATATCATATATGTCTCCATCCAGCAAACATATTACAGGTTATGATATCGAAGAGATTGTGCGGTATCCCGAATTTGTAAATGAAATAATCTATGAAAAGGATCGCGAAAAATATACAAAGCACACCAATGCATTTTTGCTCAGGAAAAATTTGTGCAATGAGGAATTCAGAATTATAAAAAAATCCGGCGAGGTTCGTTGGATATCTCATATGTGCCAGGCAGTATATGATCAAGAGGATAAATACCTGGGGAGATACGTACGCAATAAAGACGTAACCGAGATGAAGAATTCGAATATTTACGTACTGCAAAAAGAAAAACTGGTAAATAATATTTGCGATTGGGCTTCGGTTGGTTATTATCAAATTTATTTTGACGGGAGACTAAAAAGCGCAAATAAGATTTTTTTAGATATGCTGGGATATGATTTATCCGAATTATTAAATGAAAAGGATTTTGAGAAGACTTGTGTATTGGATGGTGACAAGAGAGAAGAATTTAAAAGCACTCTTAAGAAATACGGTTTTATCAAAAATTTTGAATCTGCATGGATTAAAAAAGGCTGCAGTATTATTTATCTAAAAGAAACTGCAACTTTAGGACGGGACACTTTAGGCGGTATATCCTTTTATGAAGTTTTCGTTCAAGATATAACTGAAAGGAAAAATGCGGAGAATATTGCAGTTGTTGCATCGTCAAAAAAACAGAAATATGAAGAACTAATAACTGAATTTCTTGCCACAGTCTCACACGAAATTAATACACCTCTAAATGTTATCCTCAATATGGTTTCAATGTTGAAAAACGATTGTGATGTTGGCGATAAACATGAGATCAACAGCGATATAAACATAATCAAAACAGAGGGTGAGAGAATAAAACGAACTATTGATCTTATCCTTGAAATTTCTCAATTGCAATCCGGTACATATGAAGTCGGCATTTCAGAAATTGATCTGATTGATGATATTTTTAGTGACATTTTTAGGGCATATAAAGAAAAAGCTAAAGAAAAAAATGTTGAACTCGTCATTACAAATAAATTGTTTGATCATAAAATTGTTGCAGATAAACATGGAGTTTATCAAATATTCCTCCAGCTCATTGATAATGCTTTAAAGTACACCCACAGCGGCAAAATAGAAGTTCAGTTATATCTCAATGGGAATAATCAAGTTACAATTGAGGTAACAGATACCGGTATGGGCATTAAAGAAGAATATGTTCCTTTTTTATTTAAAGTCTTTTCACAGGAAGATAACAGCTATTCCAAATTGTTTGAAGGTACCGGTCTTGGGCTTGCGATAGTAAAAAAACATTGTGAATTAAATGATGCTTTGATTGAAGTGGAAAGCAAAAAAAATATAGGGACAAAAGTAAAAATCATCTTTGTGAGATGATGCTGTTCTAATAATAAAATCAATCCATCAATAATCCTTGAATCGTTAAGCAGCATTAGCCAATCTCAATTCCCATTAATCCTCACACGACATTTCTTTCTTCACATTTTTAATAGTATAAATTTTATATTAAGTTGTACTCACTACAATAGTGATTTTTTAAATAAAGAGATTATAATTTATAACCATAGTTGAAGATAAAAATTTAATATACCCTTCACTTTGGGAAGAGCGGGATGGACAATGGATATTTACAGCAAAATAGTTGAATTACAAAAAGAGAACCGGAGTTTCATAACTGTAAGTGTTGTTAAAACAACCGGGTCAACACCGGGTAAAGCCGGATTTAAGATGGTTGTTGATCACGAGGGAAAAACTTACGGTACGGTTGGCGGCGGTGCTATTGAGATGGAGGCAATCCAAGAATCAAAAAGATTGATGGCATCCGGTGAAGAAAATTTGCTGAAAGAATATTTTCTCAGCAACGATGAAAAAATAATCAATTCAAAAGTAACCGTAGTACCAATGAGTTGTAACGGAAAAATTTGGCTCTATTATGAATTTGAAAGGAACTTGCCTGTTGTTTACATCTTCGGCGGTGGGCATGTTGGACAAGCATTGATAGAGATTCTGGGTAAACTTAAATATCATGTAATATTGATTGACAACCGCCAAGAATTATTTGAAAAGAATAAAGCCCAAGGAATTAATTGCATTTATATGGAATACAAAGATTTTGTTGAGCAGTTTGTTCCGGCTGATGATTCTTATTTTGTTTCCGTTACATACGGACATCTGTTTGATTACGAAATCTTGAAAACTTTGTACACTAGAAATTTAGTTAAGAAGTATATCGGAATAATTGCATCTAAAGCTAAAGCCGCTGCCATGATTAACAATCTTAAAAATGATATTGATACAAACATTGATCTCTCCAAACTTCACATGCCGATTGGATTGAAGATAGGCGGGGACACAGCTTACGAAATTGCACTTTC
>VEPI01000174.1 GCA_012026935.1 Melioribacter sp.
TTTAAGTTTTTGTAGAGCGAATTTTGAAGCTTCCTGCTCGGCGGTTTTTTTATTTTTTCCGCTGCCTGTTCCGAATAATTCATCACCTAGAAAGACATCAATTATAAATTCTTTTTTGTGCGGAGGCCCTTCTTCAGATCTTATAATGTATCTCGGTTGTCCAAGTTTTTTTTGATGAGCATATTCCAACAATTGTCCCTTGTAGTTTGTATCAACCAAAAAATTTTCATCCACTTCATACGGTTTAATTATCCGTTCAATCACAAATTCTTTAGTCCTACTTAAACCTTGATCTAAATAAATTGCACCAATCAAAGCTTCAAGTCCGTCTGCGTAGATAGTCTGCATTCCTTCCAACGAATCCCGCAAGTATTTTTCATTGTAAAGAATAATTTTACTGAGACCAATTTCCTGCGCAGTAATATACAAGTGTTCACGGTTCACAAGAGCCGCACGAGATTTTGTAAGAAATCCTTCTTCCTCATGCTTGTAATTTTCAAAAAGATGATTAGCAACGATCATACTCAAAACCGAATCGCCTAAAAATTCCAGGCGTTCATTATTCTTAGAAAGTTCCGGATATAATTCAAGATAAGAACTATGTGTCAATGCTTTGATGAAATAGGATTTATTACGGGGAGTAAAACCGAGTATTTTTTTTAGGATTGTATAATTTTTCTGAAATCTGGTTCTTAGTTCAGGATCAATAAAATATTTTCTTCTTTGAAAAAAGAAAAACCTATCTAACAGTTTTCCAAACAAAAATCATCCTACAAACTTTTTAAATAGTAAGGAAGCATTGTGTCCGCCAAAACCAAATGTATTGCTAATAGCGTAATTGATATCTTTCTTAACAGCAACTTTTGGAGTGTAATTTAAATTCATTTCAGGTGTAACGGCTTCATGATTAATTGTTGGTGGAATAATACTATTTTTAATTGCAAGCAGAGATGCTATTGCTTCAATTGCACCGGCCGCACCTAATAAATGTCCCGTCATAGATTTTGTTGAACTGACGGCAAGTTTATTAGCATGGTCACCGAAAACTGTTTTGATTGCAAGAGTTTCATTAAGATCATTTAGCTCTGTTGAAGTACCGTGAGCATTTATATAATCAACTACAGATGGTTCAACACCGGCATCTTTCAAGCATTCTTTCATAGAACGCACAGCACCCTCTCCGCCCGGTGGTGGCGCAGTTACATGGTAAGCATCCCCGGTTAAACCGATACCGACAACTTCTCCATATATTGTTGCACCGCGTTTAAGTGCGTGTTCAAGTTCCTCTAATATGATAGTACCCGAACCTTCACCCATAACAAATCCATTTCTGTCTTTATCGAATGGACGTGATGCTTCCATCATACGGTCATTCCAAGTTGAAAGTGCGCGGGCAGCATTGAATCCTGCGATTGACATAGGAGTTATTGCAGCTTCAGCTCCGCCGGTTACCATAATTTCTGCCGAACCGCGTTGAATTAAAATAAATGCATCTGCAATAGCATGTGATGAAGTTGCACATGCTGATGTTGTAGCGTAGTTCGGTCCCTTCAAACCATATTTGATGGAAATTTGTCCGGCTGCAATATCAGCAATCATTTTAGGGACAAAGAACGGGCTGACTCTTTTAGCACCGCCGTGCATGTATGCAGTATGTTCTTCTTCCCAGGTTACCATTCCGCCGATACCGCTTCCGTAAATTACACCTGCTCTTTCAAGATTAATTTTGGAAAGATCTAATTTAGAATCCTCAATAGCCATAGCAGCAGTTGAAAGAGAATAATGAGTAAATGGATCCATCCTTCTGAGTTCTTTTTTATCAATATAGGTAAGGGCATCAAAATTTTTCACTTCACAAGCAAATTTTGTTGTGAAAGCAGCAGGATCAAATTTTGTAATTGGACCGGCTCCGTTTTTTCCGGAGATAAGTCCAGCCCAAAATTCCTGAACGCTATTGCCAATCGGGGTTAAGGCACCAATACCGGTCACAACAACTCTTTTCCTGCTCATATACTATCCCTATTTTTAGGATTTAAAGGATGGATTAAAGAAAGACCACAGATCAACTCCGTGGTCTTAATTAAATTTATTTACCTAATTTTTCTTTCAAATACTTTGTAGCATCACCAACAGTGGAAATTTTTTCAGCATCTTCATCTGGAATTGAAATATCGAAAGCAGATTCGAAACCCATAACAAGTTCTACTATATCCAGGGAATCTGCACCTAAGTCGTTTGTGAATGAAGCACCCGGCACTACCTGTGATTCTTCAACACCGAGTTTATCCATAATGATTTCTTTTACTTTTACTTCAACGTCCATCTTAGCTCCTTTTTATTGTTGAATTAATAATTATTTGAAAAAATTACATTACCATTCCACCGTCAACAGTTAAGACTTGTCCCGTGATATAATCTGATTCGCCGCTTGCAAGAAAAACAACAGCCTTAGCAACATCTTCCGGTCTGCCAAGCCTCTTAATTGGAATATTAGTTAAAATCGCTTCTCTCTGTTGATCGTTTAATTTATCCGTCATATCGGTTTCAATAAAACCCGGTGCTACAGCATTAACATTTATATTTCTAGATGCTAGTTCCTTTGCATTCGATTTAGTTAAACCTATTACCCCCGCTTTTGAAGCAACATAATTTGCTTGTCCGGGATTTCCAACTATACCAACTACAGAACTAATATTAATTATTTTTCCGAAACGTTGACCAATCATAGTCTTCAAAACCGCTTTAGTATAATTAAAAACACTTTTCAGATTCGCATTAATAATTGAATCGAAATCTTGTTCAGTCATTCTAAGCATTAAAGTATCTTTTGTTCTTCCGGCATTATTCACTAAAATATCAATGCCGCCCAACTTTTCAATCGCAAACTTAATCGTTTCCTCAGCAGAAGAAAATGAAGTAGCGTCCGCCTTAAATCCGAAAACTTTCACAGAATCAGAAGTTAATTCCTTTTCGATTGCATGTGCAGATTCATCTGAACTAAAATATGTAAATACAACGCTGCAACCGTTTTGCGCTAATTCTTTAACTATTCCTTTTCCAATACCGCGAGTCCCGCCGGTAACTATCGCTTTCTTATTAAGCAGCTTCAATCTCTGATCCGCCAATTTCTATTTTTTCAAAATATTCTCTACGATAAAGATCTAATTCCTCAAATCCTTTCTCACCAAGTAAGAACTTAAGTTCATTCTTGCAGCAATCATATACTGTTGAAATTTGGTTAACGGACTTACTGCAATAATGCATATCGCTTAAATGCTCTTCATCAACAGTTAAGACGCCTTCCGAGATTACTAATGGAAATAATATACAATATAGCGGTTTATATTTCCACTTGAATTCTCCTTCCGCAATGGCCATTTTTTGAAGCGTACAGAAACCTTGTTTATCAAGAAAAACACATTTTTCGTTATGAACTTCAGTACCAACTGCTATCCCCGATGGGAAATCATTATCAGTTTGCGGCTCTTCAAACCATTTATCAAAATTTTTTGTCTGAGAATCATCCATATATTTAATGATCTTGTCTTTTTCCGATACGATATTTTCATATTCCTTTTTATCAACATATACTCCATAATAGCAGCACTCGCCGGAACATATACAAACATCGCATCCCTTAACAAATTTTTGCGTAAAGATCAGAGGATCTATATACATTCCGTTAATTATTTTTTCAAACTTTGTCTGCATTAAAGATACCTTTCAACATCGGAATATTTATCTATGCCAAATATTTTAACATCAGGATTAATTCGCTTTGTCAGTCCTTGTAACACTTTACCCGGACCTATTTCGTAAAATTCATCAGCACCGTCTTCTATCATATTTGCAATTGTCTCTTCCCATCTAACAGGATGATCTAATTGCTGATAAAGTAAATTTTTGATTTCATCACTCTTTGTTACAGGTTGAGCAGTTACATTTGCATAAACCGGTACCTTAGCATCATAAATAGGAGTCACATCCAATTTTAATTTTAAGCTTTCTTTAGCGCTATTCATTAACGGTGAATGGAAAGCACCGCTTACTACTAATTCTTTTACAAGTTTTGCACCTTTTGTTTTTGCCAATTCCATCGCAGAATGAACGCCTTCAACTGAGCCTGAGATAACAATTTGTCCAGGTGAATTAAAATTGGCACACTGAACAATTCCTTTTGCAGAAGCTTCATTACAAATTTTTTCGAGAACATCCGCATGTAAACCTACGACGGCTGCCATTGTACCCGGTTTTACAACTCCGGCTTGCAACATCGAGCTACCGCGTAATCGAACAAGAGCAACAGCATCATAATATTGAATTGATTTTGCTGCTACTAATGCAGAGTATTCACCTAAAGAATGCCCGGCAACCATATCAGGTTCTAATGTTCTCATGATACTTGCTAGAATAACGCTATGAACAAAAATTGCCGGCTGAGTTATATCAGTTTGTTTTAGAGCTTCTTCAGGGCCATTAAACATAATATGTGAAAGAGCAACTCCGGCAGCATCTTCAGCAACTTGTATCATTTCTTTGGCTTCAACAGAATTCTCATAAAGATCTTTCGCCATTCCAACATATTGAGAACCTTGTCCGGGAAATATGAAAGCTTTCTTTCCCAATTAGTCTATACTCCAGGTTAAATACATAGCACCCCATGTATAACCGGCACCAAATGCCGAAAGAATTAAGTTATCACCTTTTTTGATTTTTCCATCACGGTAATATTCTGTTAGGCATGAAGGAATTGTTGCTGCAGTTGTATTGCCGTATCTATCAATGTTGATCATTACTTTATCTTTAGATATACCCATTCTCTCGGCTGTTGCATCAATAATTCTTAAATTAGCCTGATGTGGAACCAGATATGCAACGTCTTCACCCTTCAATCCATTTTTCAGCATTATCTCATAAGAAATATCAGCCATTCCTTTTACTGCAACTTTAAATACTGCTTTCCCATCTTGATATATATAGTGCATCTTCTTATCAACGGTTTCATGTGAAGGAGGATTCAAACTTCCGCCGCCTTTCATGTATAAACTTTCTTTACCGGATCCGTCTATATATAACAAAGAATCTTTTATTCCATAGTTCAAATCATTTGTTGGTTCTAATAAAACGGCTGATGCAGCATCTCCGAAAAGAATACAGTTATTTCTATCGGTGTAATCCGTAATACCTGTCATCTTATCTGATCCAACTACAATAACTTTTTTATAGGTTCCGCTTTCTATAAAACTTGCACCGGTTTGTAATGCAAATAAAAATCCAGAACAAGCCGCTGATAAATCAAAGCCCCAGGCTTTTGTTGCGCCGATTTTTTCTTGAACCAAGCATGCTGTTGCAGGAAAAAACATATCCGGTGTAACAGTAGCAACAATAATTACATCAATTTCTTCGGCTTTAACTTTTGAAGTTTTTAAAAGATCTTCACAAGCTTTAATGGCCATATCGCTTGTTGCACCATTTTCCATAGCTCTTCTTTCACGGATGCCGGTGCGCGATACGATCCACTCGTCGTTTGTTTCTACAATACTCTCAAAGTATTTATTATCTAAAATTTTATCCGGTACGTACATACCAACGCCGGTAATTGCTGCATTTATTTTATGTTTATTTTGTGACTGCATAAGTTTTTAGCGCTTCCTCAAATTTTTTGATTAAGTTTTTATCGTACATTTCTTTTGCGCGGAGTATCATATTCTTAATTGCTAACGGAGAACTTGAACCGTGACCGATGATGCTGATTCCGTTAACACCTAATAAAGGAACTCCGCCGTGTGTTTGGTAATCCATATCGCTTAATGATGCTTTCAAAACAGATTTTACAACTAAAGCTTTTATCTTATTGATTAGTCCTTTATCGGCAAAATTTCTTATTCGAGTTTTAAGAAGGTTTAAAACACTTTCACCGAATTTCAAAATTATATTCCCGACAAAACCATCACAAACTACAACATCAACAGTGCCTTTTAAGATATCTCTTCCTTCAACATTACCGTGAAAATTTAATTTTGAATCCTTTAATAATTTTTGAGCAGCAAATGTTAACTCATTCCCTTTCGATTCTTCTTCTCCAACATTTAATAAACCAATCGCCGGACTTTGAACACCGTACATTTCCTTTGCGAAAATTGTACCGAGGACAGCATATTCAAATAAATGTTGAGGTTTACTGTCAACGCTTGCACCGGCATCGAAAACTGTACATTTTTTATTTCCAGATGTTGTAGGAAATGAAGCACCAATAGTCGGCCGACCAACTCCCTCAATTCTTCCCATAATCAAAGTTGATGCAGCCATCATAGCACCTGTATTTCCTGCACTTACAAATGCGTGTGCTTTTTTCTCCTTAACTAATCTTGCACCAATTACCAAAGATGAATTTGGTTTTGATTTTATTGCATCAACGGGTTTATCAACCATTTCAATTATTTGCGAAGCGTGATAAATTATTCTTTCATCTATATTGATATTTTCTTCGCGTGCAACTTTTAGTATTTTCTCTTTATCGCCGACAAGTAACAAATCGAAATTATTGTCTTCCTTCATTGCAGCAACAGCACCAAGGATTTCATGCTTAGGGGCATAGTCGCCCCCCATAGCATCAAGTGCAATCTTACATTTTTCTAATTTAATTTCTGTCATCTAAGAGAATGATTGTTACGATTCTGGTACAAACATAGATCTGCCGGCATAATAACCGCAGTTAGGGCATGCTCTATGGTTCAATTTAATTTCACCACAATTTGAGCAGCGGCTTAAGGAAGGAACAGTGGCTTTGTAATGCGTTCTGCGTTTATCTCTTCTGCTCTTAGACATCTTACGTTTCGGATTTGGCATCGTATAACCTGTTTTGTTTAGTTATTAAATTTACCTTTAAGTTGTTTTAATGGTTCCCATACATCATGGGTTATTTCAATTTTACAATTACATTGTTCTTCATTTAAATTTATTCCGCAATGAGGACATAATCCTTTACAATCATCTTTACATAAACGTTTCATTGGTAAAGCAAGCTCAGCATATTCATAAACATCGTTCCGGATATTAATCTTATCGTCTTCCGGTGAAAGGTATTTTACGTTGTATTCGTCAGTTTCGTGTAAATCACGACTGAAAATGTAACTAATTTGGAAATGATTAGTGAGTTTAGTTTCTAAATCTTTCGCACACCTATCACAAATCATTTTAGAATGTACGGTCAAATCACAGTTTAACACTATTTGATGTGGTGATTTGTCCATTCTGCATTCAACATCAGCATTTCCAAAGAACAACTCTTCCAAACCCAAATTTTTAACGGATTCTGAAAGATGAAAACTGTGAATACCGTCCGAAAAATTAGTATATTTTATTATCATTTGAAGAACATGGAAAAATTGGGTCAAAATATATACAGCCAATCCTTTATAATCAAGAATTCCTTTATTTTGTATAAAAAATGCAGAGTGTGAATTAATGTCGTTAATTCCATCATTTATAGCCGCAGTCTTTCCTATGTTCATCTATCTTATCATTCTATGGAGGATGGATAAGTATGATAGAGAACCTTTACTTTTTGTATTGGTTCATTTTCTATGGGGAGCGTTCGGTGCAATAATATTTGGAATAAGCGGAAGTTTACTGCTTGGGTATTTAACAGGAATTATTGGTTCAACTTCCGAATTATCTAAGCTAATTCAGACAATAATTTTCGCACCACTTAGTGAGGAAATTGCAAAAGGCGCGTTTTTACTTTACACAGTTAATTCAAAGAAATTCGACAATATTACTGACGGCTTATTGTACGGAGGTGTAATTGGTCTTGGTTTCGGCATGACAGAAAATTTTCTGTACTTTTTAACTTATGGCGATACACCATTAAACTGGATTTATCTTGTAGTAATTAGGTCATTGTTCTCTGCACTTATGCATTGCATCTCAACGGGAACCTTAGGAGCTTTTCTTGCACTTGCAAAGTTCTCGTCAAAGTTCGGTAAAAACATTTTACCTTTAGCCGGATTACTAACTGCAATATTTATACATTTTATGTGGAATACTGCCGTTAGTTTTTCCGATACTTATTTATACGGATTTTTATTCATGATTTTTTTGATTCTCTTTTTCATATTTGTTTTTAGATTATCTGTTAATAATGAAAAGAAAATTATCGAGTGCGAATTACAAGAAGAAAGTTTGTTAGGTTTGATTCCCAAAGAACATATAAAAATATTAAGTAGTCATTTAAGATTTAGAAGAGGTTGGATAGACGAACGAATCAGAAAATTATATTCAAGATTTGCGATACGTCTTGCTCTCAATAAAGATTTATTCAAGAAAGCAAAAGATTTAAATAAATTATATTACTCATCAGAAATTGAAAATAATCGTGAAGCAGTCAGATCGCTTTTAGCAAATAATTCTATACTGTATAAATGAAACCGGTTGGAATATTAGGCGGGTCGTTCGACCCAATTCATTTGGGACATCTAATAACTTCTTACGATGTTCTGGAAAAAAGAAATCTCGAAAAAATTATTTTCGTTCCCTGTCATATTTCGCCGCACAAAACAGATCAGAAACCAACCGACGATATTCATCGTTTGAATATGGTAAAGTTAGCAACCGAACAATATCCGTATTTCGAATTTTCCGATTATGAAATCCGCAAAGGAGATGTTTCTTTTACTTATAATACTTTATTGGAATTAAAAAAAACTTATGATCAGTTAGAACTTATAATAGGTTTTGATAATTTAATTGTTTTTGATAAATGGTTTCGTCCTGATGATATTCTTCAGCTTGCTAAGGTTATAGTTATGAAACGTGAAATAGATAACATTCCGGTTAAGCATAACAAATATTTTGACTCGGCAATACTTTTAGAAACAGCATTGATTGATATTTCATCAACAGAAATCCGTGAACGTGTAAAAAATGGTGTATCAATTGATTATCTTGTTCCATCAAAAGTAAAAGAATATATTTCTACACATAGTTTATACAAATAGAATTTGGGATGAGATCAGAAAATTTTGTTGAAAGAATTTTTAAGAACGATAAACGTGCAATTTCAAGAGCAATAACAATTATTGAATCCGGGAATTCGCATTCAACTGAATTGCTTAAGGATCTTCACAAAAATATCGGTAATGCTTATCGAATTGGTATAACCGGTCCTCCCGGCGCAGGTAAATCCACTTTAACAAATCAACTGACTAAATTTTACAGAAAGAAGAATAAAAAAGTTGGAATCATTGCTGTTGATCCTACAAGTCCGTTTACAGGCGGAGCGCTGCTTGGTGACAGAGTGCGAATGAGCGAAGTCGGTTGCGATGATAATGTTTTTATAAGAAGTATGGCAACGCGCGGTAGTCTTGGAGGACTTAGCAAAAAAACAATTGATGCTGCAGATGTTTTAGATGCAGCAGGTTATAATATAATTATTTTTGAAACTGTTGGCGTTGGGCAATCAGAGCTTGATGTTGCAAAAGCTGCTGATACAACAATTGTTGTTCTTGTTCCTGAATCCGGTGATTCAATTCAGGCAATGAAAGCCGGATTGATGGAGATAGCCGATTTCTTTGTACTTAATAAAAGCGATCGTCCCGGTGCTGACAGCGCAATGAGTGCTCTCAAAACTATTTTAATGATGCGTGATCATACGGAAAAAAGTTGGTTACCGAATATTATTAAGGCAGTTGCTTCGGAAAACACGGGTACAAAAGAAATTGCAGATGAGATTTCAAAGCATCAACAATTTTTAGAACTTAATGGATTGTTAAAACAAAACCGTGAAAAAAATTATAAAGTACGTATTAAGGAGATAGTTGAACATTTGTTGAAAGATGAATTTTGGAAAGAGGAACGTGCTGAAAGCCTTCAGGCTTCCCTTGCAAAAGTTGTTGAAGGAGAAACATCTCCATATCAAATTGCAGAAATATTATTTAATGATTTTAGAACCTCACTTAAACGGTAGGTTATTATGATTGAAACTAAAACTGAAAATAATTTTACACTTGACTTCGATGAAAATCAGATCGCAATAAAGGAGACAATAAGAAATTTTGCGGAAGAAAAAATTAGACCGCGTGTAATGGAGTTTGATGAGAGTCAGGAATTCCCGATTGATCTTATGCACCAGCTTGGTGAACTTGGTTTTCTCGGGATATTGGTTCCGGAAAAATTTGGTGGCGCCGGACTTGGTTATGTTGAATATGCTTTAGTTGTAGAAGAACTAGCACGGATTGATCCATCATTATCGCTATCAGTTGCGGCTCATAACGGTTTATGTACAAATCATATTAATGTTTTTGCAAATGATGAACTCAAAAATAAATATTTACCCGATCTTGCAAGCGGAAGAAAAATTGGTGCGTGGGGTTTAACGGAACCTGCTTCAGGCAGTGATGCCGGTGCTATGCAAACAACTGCTGTGAAAGATGGGAAATATTTTATCCTAAACGGAACTAAAGCATTTATAACTCACGGTAAATCCGGTGAAACTGCTGTCGTAATGGCAATTACCGATAAAGAAAAAAAGAAAAAAGGAATTTCAGCTTTCATAATTGAAAAAGGAACTGATGGATTTCATACAGGTAAAAAAGAAAATAAACTTGGAATGCGTGCAAGTGAAACGACGCAATTAATTTTTGAAAATTGCCGTGTGAGCGAAAATAATTTGATAGGCAATGAAGGTGAAGGGTTTACACAAGCAATGAAAATTCTTGAAGGCGGAAGAATTTCAATTGCTGCTTTAAGCGTTGGACTTGCACAAGGATGTCTTGAGGCGGCACTCGCCTACTCTAAAGAACGTAAACAATTCGGTAAAACTCTTTCGGAATTTCAGGCGACACAATTTAAGCTTGCGGATATTGCTACGGAAATTGAAGCAGCGCGGTTAATGACTTTTAAAGCTGCTAGAATGAAAGATGAGAAAAAGGATATTCTGGAGATTGCATCTAAAGCAAAACTTTTTGCAAGCGAAGTTGCAACAAGAGCTTCCAACGAAGCAGTACAGATTCTCGGCGGATACGGATTTACAAAAGATTATCCCGTAGAAAAATTTTATCGTGACGTGAAACTTTTAACTATTGGCGAAGGGACATCCGAAGTTCAAAGAATTGTAATTGCCAGATCATTACTTAACGATTAACAGAACAATTATGGCACAAATCGGTTCACAAATAAACAAGAATGAATCTTATTTAAGACGAGAAGATTTTCACAAAAATCTTATTAGAAAAATTAATGCTGTAAGGGAAACAATTAAACTCGGCGGCGGGAAAAGTGCTATAGATAAACAGCATGAAAAAGGAAAACTTACCGCTCGCGAAAGAATTGAAAAACTGATTGATAAAGATTCAACTTTTTTAGAATTAAACACTTTTGCCGCATATGATATGTATCATGAGTATGGAGGCGCACCAAGCAGCGGGACAATATTCGGAATTGGAAAAATTAAAGGGAAAAATTTTGTTATAGTAGCCAATGATGCAACTGTTAAAGCAGGTGCGTGGTTTCCTATCACTGCAAAGAAAAACTTACGTGCTCAGGAAATTTCTATTGAGAATCGTTTGCCTATTATTTATTTGGTTGATAGTGCAGGTGTATTCCTCCCTCTTCAAGAAGATATATTCCCGGATAAAGAACATTTCGGAAGAATCTTTCGCAACAATGCTGTAATGTCTTCAATGGGAATTCCGCAGATATCGGCAATAATGGGTCCATGTGTTGCTGGAGGAGCTTATCTACCGATAATGAGCGATGAAGCATTAATTGTTGAAGGTGAAGGATCTGTTTTTCTAGCAGGAGCTCATTTAGTAAAAGCAGCTATCGGTGAAGAAATTGCAAACGAAAAACTCGGCGGAGCTCGTGTTCAATCAAATATCTCAGGTGTTACAGATTATATAATGAAGAATGATGACGAATGTCTTTTACAAATTAGGAACTTAGTGAGTAAGTATGGTGAATTAACACAAGCTGGATTTAATAGAGAAGAATCAGTTCTTCCAAAATATGATTCGAAAGAAATTTATGGATTGATTCCTGAAGATGGTGCGAAACCTTACGATACTTATGAATTACTTGCAAGAATTGTTGATAACTCCGAGATTGATGAATATAAATCCGGATATGGAAAAAGTTTAATCACCGCTTATGCACGTATTGATGGTTGGGCTGTAGGTATTGTCGCAAATCAACGGAATGTTGTTAAAACCGAAAAAGGTGAAATGCAAATTGGCGGAGTAATCTATTCCGATAGTGCAGATAAAGCAACACGATTTATAATGAATTGTAATCAGAAAAAAATTCCTTTAGTTTTTTTACAAGATGTTACCGGATTTATGGTTGGCAGCAAAGCTGAACACGGTGGAATTATTAAAGACGGTGCTAAGATGGTGAATGCTGTCGCGAATTCGGTTGTACCCAAAATTACAATAATAATTGGCAACAGCTACGGTGCGGGTAATTATGCAATGTGCGGTAAAGCTTACGATCCGCGTTTTATTTACGCATATCCAAATGCAAAAATTTCTGTAATGGGCGGTGCACAGGCAAGTTCTGTTCTTCTTGATATCAGACTAAAACAAATGGAGAAATCCGGGAAAGAATTCACGCAAGAACAGAAAGAAAAATTACTTAGTGAAATAATCCAATCTTACGAAGAAACAAGTAATCCGCTTCATGCTGCGGCTCGTTTGTGGGTTGATGAAATCATAGATCCGGCATTAACCAGAGAATATATTTCTTATTCGATCGAATGCGCAAACAATAATCCGCATATCCCTCGATTCAATCCAGGTGTAATACAAACATAGAATTAGGTGAGCCAACTCTATAAAAATAATTTCATGCTCTTGCTCATAATCATGATCTTGATCTCTTCAAAATCAGTTGCTCAAAAAGATTATGATAAATCATTTTACGGCGGATTATTCTTCCTAACAAATTACATGACTTCAGAAGAGTACAAGCAATTCTCTCAAATTCATAATGATTTGGAAATAGTTGATCACATTTATGAAAAGGCTTTAGATTTTTTTGAAGGAGATTATTCCGAAACTTTTTTTTGTTTGACTTTCGCATTAATACCATATAACAAAATTCCTATGCGGCTACCTATTCTAAGGATTCAAGTAACAGTTCCTCTCCCCTCACCTCCGCAAAATATATTCGATGAGAAGCTGAAAAATACACCCAAAAGATTGTTTAACGATTCACCACACAACAACTTTGGCGATAAAGACAAGCTTGCACATTTTTTTGCAAATGCTTTTCTTCATTATGACATTAGCTTTTTTAATTTGTCTGAATTTCTCGGTATCTTTGTTGAGTATTTCGAACAGGGATTTTTTATACAAGGTGGTTTTGATAGAAGAGATTTGATTACAAATCATCTGGGAGAAATTTTTGCTGAGATGGTGAAAAAAGATAAAAATGCAAAACCATCTGAGGCATTTAAGATTTATCAACTACTTATTTTAAGAATTTACCCATGAAATCAATTTTAGTAATTGATGATGAAAGAGAAATTTGCGAAAGCATTAAGATGATCCTTGAATATGAAGATTATCTTGTTGACTATACAACGGATTCATATAAAGGATTGCAGAAGATCGAATATGGAAATTATGATACACTTTTACTTGATATTCAAATGCCGGGCAAAAATGGTTTTGAAGTATTGAACTGGCTTCTTGAAAAAGAAATTGATTTGAAAGTAATAATGATCTCTGCACATGCTAGTGTTGAGAATGCGGTAAAATCTACAAAGCTCGGCGCATTTGATTTTCTTGAAAAACCGGTTGACCGTGATAAACTTTTGATCAGCGTTCGAAATGCGGTTGAACAAGCAGGTCTGGTTAAAGAAAATAAAAAGCTTAAAAAAGAACTCTTTACTTCTGAAAAAATTATTGGGAATAGTACTGTAATCAAAACTATTTACGAAACAATACAACGCGTTGCTAAAACTGATGCGCGTATTCTAATTACAGGTGAAAATGGAACTGGTAAAGAATTAGTTGCGCAAGAATTACATAGACAAAGTTCACGATCTAACAAAGAATTTATTGAAGTGAATTGTGCTGCAATCCATCACGAGCTAATTGAATCAGAATTATTTGGTCATGAGAAAGGTTCGTTCACCGGAGCCGTAAAACAGCATATTGGAAAATTTGAGCAAGCCGACGGTGGAAACTTATTCCTTGATGAGATAGGTGATATGAGTCTTCAAGCACAGGCTAAAGTATTGCGCGCAATCGAGGAAGGAAAGATAGAACGAGTTGGCGGTAATGCTAAGATTGATGTCAATGTAAGAATTATTTCTGCAACCAATAAAGATTTGATGGAAGAAATTAATAAAGGCAGCTTCCGAGAAGATCTTTATCACAGACTAAATGTCATCCCCATTCATATTCCACCGCTTCGAGAACGTAAAGATGATATTCCTCTATTGGTAGAGCACTTCTCAAAAATTATTTGCGAAAAAAATAAATTCGCACAAAAGAAATATTCAGACGCAGCAATAAAAGTTCTTCAATCCCTTTCTTGGAAAGGAAATATTCGTGAGCTAAAAAATGTTGTTGAGCGTATAGTAATTATGGTTGCTAAAACAGAAATAAATGAAAAAGATATTTCCATGTTTATACCAGCTCAAGGTTCGAATGCCGATGATTTGTTAAACATTTCGAATAGTTTTCAAGAATTCAAAGAGAAAGCTGAAAAAGCTTTTATAATTTAACAATTAAATGCTAATGGCTGGAATATCAGCAAGACTGCTGATATACTTGGTATTCAACGCAGCCATCTTTATAACAAACTAAAGAAATATGAAATTGAAAAGGAATAGCCATGGGAGAAACAATTTTTTCCAAGATTATTCGAAAAGAAATTCCCGCAGAAATTGTATTTGAAAATGACAAAGTTCTAGCTTTTAAGGATATTCATCCGCAAGCACCAGTTCATGTCTTGATCATTCCTAAAATCACTGAAATCAAAACCACAAAAGACATTAATTCAGTCAAACATTCGGCTCTTCTTGGTTCACTTTATGATGCGGCAAATAAAATTGCAAAAGATTATGGTATAAGTGAAACAGGATTTAGATTAGTTTTGAATTGCGGAGCAGATGCAGGACAGGAAGTGTATCATCTACACATGCATCTACTTGGCGGACGTAAGATGAATTGGCCCCCGGGCTGATTTAGTTTTTGTAAAGAATAGCTTTATCAGAAATATCATTTCGATAATACATCCCATCGAAATGAATTTTAGCTAAAGGTTCGTAAGCTATTTTTTTTGCTTCAACTAAGTCATTTTTCTCTGTAAACGAAGTAATACCTAATACCCTTCCTCCGTTAGTTAATATCTTTCCATTTACTTCTTTTGTTCCAGCGTGAAAGACTTTTATTTGTTTTGGCACCTGGCTTAATCCGCGTATCTCAAATCCTTTCTCATAATTATCCGGGTAACCTTTTGAAGAAACGACAACACATACTGATGCACCACCATTATAAACCACTGCTCCTTTATTAATTTTTCCGTTAGCAGCAGAAAAAAGAAGTTCAACAAAATTCCCATCCAGCAATGGCAAAACAACTTGAGTTTCAGGATCTCCAAAACGGCAATTAAATTCAACTACTTTTGGGCCCCGGTTTGTCAGCATTAATCCACAGTAAAGACAACCAATGTAAGGGCTATCCTTCTCACTCATCGCTTTTAATATTGGTATAATAATTTCTTGCTTGATCAACTCAATAATTTGTTCAGTTACAAAAGGAGTTGGCGCGTATGCTCCCATTCCCCCCGTATTCTTACCTTTATCACCGTCATAAATTCTTTTATGATCTTGAGCAACAGGTAGCAAAACAAAATCGGAACCATCAGTGATTGCAAATAATGATGCTTCTTGACCTATCATAAATTCCTCGATTACCACTTTATCACCAGCTTTCCCAAATGAAGAATTTATAAAACATTCCTTTAACGCCTCCCTAGCATCTTCAAAACTATCTGCTATTATTACACCTTTGCCGGCAGCAATCCCATCAGCTTTAATTACTATTGGATAACTTACTTTATGTAAATAGATTATAGCATCATCATAATTTTCTTTATTGAACAATTCGAAAGCTGCTGTTGGGATATTAAATTCTTTCATAAGTTTTTTAGCAAATGATTTCTCACCTTCAATGCGCGCGGCTCTTAAAGAAGGACCAAATACTTTTATTCCTTTACCGAGAAGTTTATCTGTTAAACCATCTATCAAAGGTTTTTCAGGGCCAATCACTACAAGATCTATTTTTTGCTCCATACAAAAATTCACAATCCCCAAATAATCATTTTGCTCAATAGGAATATTTTCTCCAACTTGTTTTGTACCGGGGTTGCCGGGAAGTATAAACAATTTACTACAAGTTTTACTCTCGGCAATTTTATAGGCTAATGCATGTTCTCTTCCCCCGGAACCAATTAATACAATTCTCATACTTATGCCTTTAGATAAAACTGAAATGCCTTTGTAAGTTCTTCGGTTAATTTTATTCTATCATGTTTTTGTATAAAGTCTTTATTCGGCATTGGTAAATTTTTCTTCAAGTATAATTCATGAATAAATATTATTGTGTTTTTGATTTCTTGAATATCATCGGGTTTGGTTATGAAAGAAGCACCATATTCTTGCAGAGTAGATTTAGCAGTTCCTTCAACAACAGATCCAAGAATTGGCTTACCGGTTCCAATATACTCATATAATTTACTTGTAGAAATTGTATCTGCGTTATGAATATTCCCAATCATCATCCATAAAACATCAGTTGCTTTTAATCTTTTAACCGTTTCATTATGTTCTAAATATCCTAGATCCCTTACAAATTCATTAATACCAAGCTCAGTTATTAGTTTATAATTTTCCTTGCGAAGATGACCAATAAATTCTAATTCTATGTTAGCTGCAATATCCGGTCTTTCGATAGATAATTGCTTAAAAGCCTTTAGAAAATATTCAGGTGTAATATTCTCATAAAATATTCCAGCATAAGTAAAACGCATTTTTTGAGATTTTTCAATTTTATCTTCAATTAACTCAAAATCGGCAGGATCAAATCCGTGCGGAATAATCATTACATCATTGAACGTAAGAAACGGGTAGTTTAAAAGAAGTTTTTCTTTTATTCTGCGGTTAATTGCAACAACCTTATCGGCTAATCGCAATGATTTATATTCCAACTTTTTGTGTTTATAACGATGGTAAGGAGTCGGATAAAATGCAAAATGATTTCCGAACCATAAATCACGATAATCTACAAAAAGAGGAATACCAAATTCTTTTTTTAGTTTTGAAGCATAAACAAAACTTGAAGAAGGCGGGATAGTGACATAAATAATATCATACTTTTCTTTTTTAAGAAGTTCTTTGGCAATTTTATATGCTTTTTTGGACCAAGATTTTTTATTATCAGGAATAAATATTGCCTTACTGATACTCGAAAGAATCTTCCTAATAAATTCTATAGGCATATTAACAGTTCGATACTGTTTCCCAATAATAGTATTAACATCAAATGCTTCTGAGCGAATTATATTTACGCCTGCATTCTCTGCTTCTTTCAATAAATAAAAATCATGAGCATAATAGGCTATATTTCCGGTTGTAATTACAGTAGGCTGCCAATTAAACTTGTTCATATATTTTGTGAATTTCAGTGTTCGTTGAACACCGCTTAATCCAAGTGGGGGATAATAATAAGCAATAATCAATACTTTGAACATATTCTGGATATTATTTATGAGTGATAACCATTAATATCAAAATATTTTTACAAAATCATATTATGTCAATACTGATTTTTCTTAGTCATTTGATAATTCGGTGCTTCTTCAGTTACTAAAACATCATGCGGATGACTTTCACGCAGACCGGCATTAGAAATTTTTACAAATTTTGATTTAGATTTCAAATCATTAATTGTTTTTGCACCGCAATAACCCATTGCCGCTCGTAATCCACCGATGAATTGATAAATCGTATCTGCTAAAGATCCTTTGTAAGGAACACGACCTTCTATTCCTTCAGGAACAAGTTTTTTGATATCTGATTCAACATCTTGAAAATAACGATCACTGCTGCCCTGTTTCATAGCACTTAATGAACCCATTCCTCTATAAACCTTAAAACTTCTTCCTTCAAATAAAACTTTTTCACCAGGTGTTTCATCAACACCTGCCAGCATTCCACCCATCATTACTGTATCTGCACCGGCTGCAATTGCTTTTGCAACATCTCCTGTTTGTTTAATTCCACCATCAGATATCACTGGAATGCCTTTACCTTTTAATGCTTGAGCAACTACAATAACAGCACTAATCTGCGGAACTCCAACACCTGCAATAACACGTGTAGTACAAATAGAACCGGCACCAATTCCAACCTTAACAGCATTAACACCGCAAGACACTAATTCTAAAGCGGCTTCTTTTGTAACAATATTTCCTGCAATCAATTGTAAGTTTTTATATTTCTTTCTAATCTCTTTAACAGTTTTTAATACTCCCTCGGAATGTCCATGCGCAGTATCAAGAACGATTACATCTACATTCGAAGATACTAATGCTTCGACTCTTTTTAACGTATCACTTGTTACACCAACACCGGCACCGACACGCAGTCTTCCTAAATCATCTTTACATGCATGTGGAAATGTTTTTTTCTTCATTATATCCTTGTATGTAATCAATCCTTTAATGATTCCTTTTTTATCAACTACTGGAAGTTTTTCAATTCTATACTTATGTAATATTTTTTCTGCTTCATGAAGTGTCGTTCCAAGAGGTGCAGTAATTAAATTCTCTTTCGTCATTAACTGGCTTACTAGCTTGTTGGAATCTCTTTCGAACCGTAAATCTCTATTAGTTAGAATTCCAACCAGCTTTCCTTTTTCATCAACAACGGGTATACCTGAAATATGGTATTTCGACATTATCAGCTCGGCTTCTCTAATGGTTCGGTCCGGTGATAGAGTAATTGGATTAACGATCATTCCGCTCTCTGACCTTTTAACTTTATCAACTTCATCGGCTTGTTTTTCAATTGACATGTTCTTATGAATGATTCCGATTCCACCTTGAGCAGCCATAGCAATTGCCATTTGAGATTCTGTTACTGTGTCCATTGCTGCAGAGAGAAAAGGAATGTTTAATTTTATATCTCTTGTCAATAAAGTAGAAATATCAGTCTGACGCGGAAGAACACTCGATCGAGCCGGAACAAGAAGAATATCATCAAATGTTAGTCCCTCAAAATCAACTTTGTTCTTATTCATGTTTTCCTCTTCTAATTACAAAAAAGACCACACAAGGTGGTCTCTAATTTAATCAAATGCAGCATAACCGGTTATATCTTCACCAATTATCAATGTATGCATTTCGTGTGTACCTTCATAGGTCTTTACAGATTCTAAATTCTGCGAATGACGCATAACCGGATACTCATCAAGTATTCCATTTGCGCCGAGAATTTCTCTAGCAATGCGCGCCGTCTCTAATGCTTTTTCACAATTATTTCTTTTAGCCATAGAAATCTGCGTATGCTTCACTTCATTTTTATCTTTTAATCTTCCGAGTTGTAAATTAAGTAATTGTGCTTTTGTAATTTCGGTTAGAATATAAACTAACTTCTCTTGTGTCAATTGATAAGCGGCAATCGGTTTGCTGAATTGAATTCGGGATTTTGCATAGTTCAGTGCTGAATCATAACATGCCATCATAGATCCGACAACACCCCAAGCAATTCCATAGCGTGCTTGATTCAAACACATAAACGGTGATTTCAATCCTCTGCTTTCGCTTAATAAATTTTTCTCAGGTATAAAGACATCCTGAAAAATCAATTCTGAAGTGACAGAAGCTTTAAGTGAATGTTTACCTTTCATCTCCGGAGCGGAAAAACCTTTCATACCTTTTTCAACTAAAAATCCTCTCACTTCCCCATCTAATTTTGCCCATACAACAGCAACATCAGCAATTGTTCCATTAGTAATCCACATTTTAGCGCCGTTCAACTTAAAACCATTATCTACTTTTTCGGCACGTGTTACCATACCGGCAGGATTAGAACCATAGTCAGGTTCTGTTAATCCAAAACATCCAATCTTTTCTCCGGTTGCAAGTTTTGGAAGCCAATAATTTTTTTGGTCATCATTTCCAAAAGTGTAAATTGGATACATAACTAACGAAGTTTGAACTGATGCAAAACTTCGAATACTGCTATCGCCTCTTTCTAATTCTTGCATAACCAAACCGTAAGTAACATTGTTCATCGCGGCACAACCAAACTTTTGTGGTAGTGTAATGCCGAATAGCCCTAGCTTTCCAAGTTCTTTTAATAAATGATAAGGGAATATTTCTTCGCGGTAATGTTTTTCAATGATTGGTATTATTTGTTCATCAACATATTCTCTAACAGTATTACGCACCATTACTTCTTCTTCTGACAGAAGACTATCTACATTAAAATAATCTACTCCTGTGAATTTGTTCATTTAGATCCTAAATGTTGATAACAAAAATATAGAAAACAGTTAAAGAGAACAAAGATTACTCCATAGTCGTAGTAAATTTAATCTTCTTTTAACAACTCATTGAATATTTTCACTATTAAATCAGATTCAAAACCGCGAGAACTAAGTGATGAATATAATTTAGCTTTTATTTTTCTCCTGTCAGTTTCTTTTCTTTTAATAGAATCTATTTTATGTTTTGCCAAGTCGAGTGCTTGTTCATAACTTAATTCATGATCAACGCTTAATAAAGTTTTTTCAATAATATTTCTATTGATGCCCTTTTTATACAGTTCAGCTTTCAATTTATTAATGCCGATTTTCTTCTTGACTGATCTTTCTTCAAGAAACGCTTCGGCAAATTGCTCATCGTCTAATAATTTTTTGTCGGTCAAATCGGTCAATATTTTTTCAATGATCTCTTTGGAATATTTTTTCTTAATAAGCTTAGTTCTTAATTCGGATGTTGAATGATGTCTTCTTCCCAAAAAGCGGAACGCAGAATCTTTTGCTTTTTGAAATTCACTTGCTGAAATCAAAAACTCAATTTTTTTGTCGTCAATTAAATCGTTCTTTCGTAAACCATTGTCGGTCACGGTTCTGTAATCAAGAGTAATAAACTCTCCATCATCAAAACAAACCAATACATTATTACCCTTTTGCTGTAAAGCAGTAATAATCATTGCTATTTTTTCTTTGATTTAATTTCCGGTTCTTCTTTTTCTTTAGTTGGTTTAGCTGGTTCTAATTTTATCATACCGAGCGCAGCTTTCACATCTTTTTCAAGAGAATCAAATAGTTCCGGATCTTCCAACATTTTTGCTTTTAGCTGATCTCTTCCTTGATAACGATTCTCTTTATATGTAAACCAAGAACCGCTTTTGTTAAGAAGATTTTTCTCGGAAGCCAGATCAATTATCTCTCCTGCTTTGCTGATGCCTTCATTGTAGATAATATCAAACTCAACTTCTTTGAAAGGCGGCGCAACTTTGCTTTTTACAATTTTTACTTTTGTTCTATTGCCTATTACATTCTGTCCATCTTTGATGGCTGCAATTCTTCTGATATCCAATCTAACTGAAGCATAAAACTTTAACGCATTACCCCCTGTAGTAGTTTCCGGGTTGCCAAACATAATTCCGATCTTCATTCTCAATTGATTAGTAAAAATCACAATGGTTTTTGAACGGCTTATAGCGCCGGTTAATTTACGTAAAGCTTGAGACATTAAACGTGCTTGCATTGCCATTTGAGGATCACCCATGTCGCCTTCAATTTCGGAACGCGGAACTAGTGCCGCAACTGAATCAACAACAACTACATCAAGAGCATTACTGCGAACTAATGTATCTACAATTTCAAGAGCCTGCTCGCCAAAATCCGGTTGAGACAAGAGAAGATTTTTTGTGTCTACATTCAAACGTTTAGCATAATTGAGATCCATTGCGTGTTCGGCATCAATAAAAGCGGCAAGTCCGCCTAACTTTTGTGCTTCTGCTATTATATGTAAACATAATGTAGTTTTTCCAGATGACTCTGGGCCATAAATTTCAATAATTCTTCCGCGCGGTACACCACCGATTCCTAAAGCATAATCTAAAGTTAGTGAACCTGTGGAAATTGATTCGACTGCGTTAATTACACCGTCGCCCAATTTCATTATTGTACCTTTGCCGTATGTTTTATCAATATTGGCAATTGTTTCATCAAGTATTTTCAATCTGGCATCTTTATCCGCAGCCATTTTTTCCTCCTTAGTTTTTCAAATAAAAATTTTTTATTTCTCTATAAACCGATGCACTCGGCAATAGTTTACTTTCATAAAATGTAATTTTGTTTGCTATAAATTTAATTAAGGGAAGATTTACTTCAGTCAAAGATAATATTTTTTCTGAATCTTCATATCCCCTAAATCTTAATAATGTTAAATGCGGTTGATATTTTCTATTCTCCCTGTTAAACCCAAATTTAGAAAAGGCCATTTCAATTTCTGAAACCATCTCATTCAATTTACGATTTTCATGCAAACCTACCCAAAAGATTTTAGGCTCGTTCCCTTTTCTAAAAACACCAAAGTGATTAAAACTTAGATTTAGTGAACTATATTTTTTTGTGATTGATTCAATTGCAGAGATATAAGTTTCAATTAATTCTTTTTTGGTATCTCCTAGAAATTTTAATGTTAAATGTAGTTTTTCCCGGGACTCCCATTTAACATTTTGCAATTCACCTATTTTATCTCCGATAATATTTAACAACTGATTTAAAACATCATCCGGAATCTCAAGAGCTATAAAAGTTCTAATCATCATAAGAAATACCGAGAAGATTTCTTCTCAACATCTCTAAAGCCGCTTGTGATGTTCTATCTTTATTGAGAAGCCTGTCATCCCCAAAATGAAATTCTTTTGCAGTGCAGATTTTATCATTACATAAACCGATAAAAACTAATCCAATAGGTTTACCAACTGTTGCCCCGGTTGGTCCCATAATTCCAGTAACAGAAAGACCTACATCTGTTCCGCTGATTGCTTTAACCCCTTCAGCCAATTGCCTTGCAACTTCTAAACTTACTGCGCCATTTTTCTGAATTGTATCTTCATCAACATGAAGAAGTTCAACCTTTGCAGCATTGCTGTAGGCAACAACTCCCCTTTCTAAAAAATTACTGCTTCCGCTTATGTTAGTCAATCTGCTCATTATTAACCCGCCTGTACACGATTCGGCAACAGATAATTTCAATCCCCTATCAATAAATAGTTTAGCTACAACACTTTCTAAAGTATCGTTTTCCGTACCGTAAATATATCTTCCAATCAGAGAACGAATTTTCTGTTCAATCTCATCCAACTTATTTGTTGCATTCTTTTCATCCTTGCTGACGATTGTTAATCTCATTCTTACACCAAATTGACTAGGCAAAAACGCTAACTTAGCTCCTTGCAAAAGCTCATCAATATTTCCGAGCTTATCATAAAGCATTGATTCCGGAATTCCTGTCGTCAATAAATTTTTTGTTAAAATGAAATTATCGTTTTCAGTTTTTTGGACAAGCTTTGGTATAATGAAACTATCCATCATATTTTTCATTTCATACGGAACGCCAGGCATGCAAATAAATATCTTATTTTGCTTTTCGATCCAATATCCCGGTGCCGTCCCGTAAGGGTTACGAATCGTTTTTGATATTTTAGGAACAAGTGCCTGATCTTCATTAGTAGGCGTGAGAACTCGTCCTCTTGCTTCAAAGAATTTTTTTATATCTGACAGAACTTCGTAATCAACAACCAACTCGGTATTAAAAAATTCTACAACACATTTTCTGGTTACATCATCATGAGTTGGACCCAATCCGCCGGTTACAATAACCAAATCATTTTTTTCAAATACTCTATTAAATTCATTTATAATAATTTCTTCATCGTCACCAACAACACTTGAGCCGCTAACATTAACATGTGCTTGGGTTAATTTTTCACCGATGTATGCAGCGTTAGAATTAATAATCTGCCCGATCAGTATTTCATCCCCAATAGTTACAATATGAGCTTTCATTGTTTACTTTTATTTAGTGATTAAATTAAAAACATAAATTGTTAATTGAATTAAAATGAATGAATAGATTCCCGCCATAACATCATCCAGCATAACTCCCCAACCGCCTTTAATTTTTTCTAAATTACGTGCAGGATAAGGTTTTATAATATCCAACAAACGCCAAATCATAAACGCCAACATTATCCACCAGATTTTTTTTGGAAGAAACAGTAAAGTAATCCACATACCAACCATTTCATCAATAGTACATTCTTTCGGATCTTCTCCATAAATGGATTCAAACTTTGTTGCTATTGGTACACCAATTAAAATGAAAAGTGATATTCCGAGAATCATAAGTGAGGGATTTTCAAAACCCGGGATTAAATAAATGATCAGTCCAGCAAAACTTCCCCACGTACCGGAAGCAGTTTTCATATACCCGGTATAGAATCCTGAGCCAATGAGCTTTTCTAAAAAATTAATTTTCACCCTTGATCAATTTCCTAATTAATAAACGATTACTAATTATATACGTAACACCAGTAATAACAGTAAATAAAGTTATAAATAACATTACAAAATAGATTGCATTATTGTTCAAAAGAATTTCAAATATTGATTTATAATTAAGGTGTAATGTCTCGAATGTTTTTAAGGTGTAAATTGTTAGCATATAATAAAGAAAAATCATTTGTATAAAAGTTTTAATCTGTGCTGTCCTACTTGTTGTAAATGAAATTTTTCTATAATCGGCATAAACGCGTAACAATGTAATTAATAGATCTCTTATTATTATTAAAAGGACCATCCACAGAGGAAGTACGCCTATTATTACAAATGCAATGAAAGCAGTAGAAGTTAATATTTTATCAGCTAACGGATCCATAAACTTACCCCACTCGGTTATATAATTAAATTTCCGGGCGAGCCATCCATCATACCAATCTGTTATTGCAGCAATTATAAAAACCAGATATGAAAATTGTATCAGCAATGGTTCTCCTGTTAGGAAAAGAACAAGAAATATAGGTGTAAGTATAATTCTTAATATTGTTAATTGATTAGGTAGAACCATTTTTCAGCGATTAGTTTTATTGGTTTAATTCAGAAATCTTTTTCAAGTAATTAAAATCATAAATTCCGGTATTGTGATCATCAGCCCATGTTATTCCAATAGCATAGCTCCCAACCATACGAATGTCAATAACAGAAAGTTGTTCGCTAGAATAAATTGGAATGTATTTACTGCTATTATTATCTCTTTCAGAAATACAAACCGCGCACGGGCAGTTCTTTCTTAGGTTTGAAAGTTTAATACTGGTTTCTATACCATCATTCCATTTTATAAATAAATAATTTTTCTCCTTAATCTTAATCTGAACAGGAACCATTTTTATAAAGTCTCTCCGGTTAACTTGTACAAAGCTTCCGTATATTTTTTGCTCGTATTCAAAATTACCTCTTCAGGGAGTGGAGGGGCCGGCGGTCTCTTATTGAAATTGATCGAAAGAAGGTAATCTCTTACATATTGTTTATCAAAACTATTTTGAGATTTCCCCTTTTCATATTCATTTAATGGCCAGAATCTGGAAGAATCCGGTGTTAATAGTTCATCAATTAAAATAATGTTACCATTATAATAACCAAATTCCATTTTTGTATCAGCGATAATAATTCCTTTTTCGAGAGCATATTCTGAAGCTTTGGTATAGATTTCTATTGCCGCATTTTTAATGAATTGAAATGCTTCTTTACCAATAATTTTTTCAGCATCTTGTTCTGTTATATTTTCATCATGTAACCCAATTTCAGCTTTAGTTGAAGGGGTGAAAATCGGTGAAGGAAGTTTTTCTGACTCTACTAATCCCTCGGGTAATTTAATTCCGCAGATCATACCAGTTTTCTTATAATCCACCAATCCTGATCCTGTAATAAATCCACGAACAATGCATTCAATAGGAATAAGTTCTGCTTTTTTAACCAGCATTGAACGATCTCTTAATATCTCTTTGTAAGGTAAACATTCTCGAGGATAATCATCAGCATTCGAGGAAATTAAATGATTAGCAATAATATCTTTTGTGAAATCGAACCAGAATTTCGAAATACGATTTAATATTTTCCCTTTATCAGGTATCCCTTCATTCATTATCACATCAAAAGCTGAAAGGCGGTCAGTGGCTACAATCAGGTAATAATTTTCAACTTCATAAACATCACGGACTTTTCCTTGCTTAAATAGCTTAAGGTTATTAAAATTTGTGCTAGTGATAGAATTAGCAGGCATTTTTCCTCTACAATTTTGGAGTTGAAATATAAAGAGAGAGAGTTAGGTATTCAACAAATAGATTTACTTAATAAAAAAACATTTTATTCAAATGGCGGGAATTTAATCAATAAACGGGAAATTAAATTTCCCGTTTATTGTCGGCTGCAATTAACAGCTTTAATAAGTTAGTTATTAATTGTAGTTGATGAAATTGCGTCAGGCCCAACAACCATTGTTACTTGAACAACGCTTGTTCCGTTATTTCCATTTTCATTGCCGGTTCCTACCAAAGTAACGGATTGCGCTGCAGCTGTAGCTGTGTAAATACCATTACCAGTTGTATCAAGTGAAGCGGGAACCGTCCATCCCGTAAATGTACGATCTCCACCACCTAAAGCACCCGGTTTTCTATAATACTGCTGAGCTAATGACGCAAGGTTTGTAAGATCAGCAATAACTGCATCCCTATTGGCAGAACTGCTGCTTGCAGTAAATACACTTATACCAACTACTACTGCAATACCAACGATGATTACACCTAAAACAATTAGTAATAACTGCTGTTGTCCCATAATTAAAATTCTCCTCTAAATTGCGTACTACAACAATCAAATCTTGGACCAGATGGGAGAATCAATTTTTTTTTGATGAAGTCTAGATTAGTGATATTTAGTGTAAAAAATAGATTTCAGTTTTTACTATTTACAAAAAATTAAAATCCTATCATGAGACTTTTTATAGAAAGTTAAAATGACATGTAAATCTGTATTGTTTGTATGGAGGTCTAAAATTCGGGAAAAATATAAATATAGAAAAAGGGAAACTTTCGTTTCCCTTTTCTACTGTGGGCAGAGACGGAATCGAACCGCCGACACAAGGATTTTCAGTCCTTTGCTCTACCGACTGAGCTATCTGCCCGCCTTAAATTGCGGCGTAAAAATAAATATTTTTGAGTAAAACTCAAACGTTAATTTCATTTTAAAATAATAATTATTGCATACTAAGAAAATTTGTTATGTTTCCTCCGACAATTTTATAACATCTATGGAAACAATCGCATTTATTATTGCCAACCTTGTGTTGGTTGCCGCCTTCATATATATCACCCGTAAAAAAGAATTCCTCTCTTTTCTATATAACGGCAAGTGGATGTTAACATGGCTTGCTGTGGGTATAATTACTTTGATGGATGAATTAACATCAATTTATTACGCCCCGTTTGAAGCTTTCCGTTTTATTGGTATTAAAGCAATCTTTTACATAGCACTAACCTCCGTGCTAATCCGTTTTCTTTCAACGCGAATGGTTGAAATTGGAGAGATTCTTGAGAAAAACAATATTCGGGGAGGCGGAGTTTATTCTTTTTCGTATTTAGTACTTGGTCCAACATTTTCTTTTGTTGCTATTTCATCAATACTTGTTGATTATATTCTAACCGCAACGATCTCGACTGTGAGTGCTGTTGAGAATGGTACTTATTTCCTCGGCATTGGACCTGAGATGAGATTCTTTTTGAAATTTGGTGTTATTGGATTAATTACAGGTTTGAATATTATCGGCATCAAGGAAAATGCAAAGTTTACCTTTATGATATTTGTTTTTGCGGCTTTTGTTTTGGTGAATTTATTGATAGGCAGTGCTGCAAATTTAGATTCAAATTCTATTGCTACAATCGGAAATAGTTTTCAATCTTTTACCGGGGATTTTTTAGGGATTAATCCTTTCATTGCTTATAGAAATTTAATAATTGGTATAGGCAGTTGTATCCTTGCTTATTCAGGAATCGAATCTGTTTTACAAACCGCATCTCTTGTTAAAGATTGGAAACAAATACGCAAAGCTTATCTTTTCTTAGCATTAACAGTAGGAATTGTAACACCTCTTATTGCATTGTTTTCTTTATCATCCGGAATCAACCTAAACAGCCATGAGACAGATTTAATTCCAACATTAGCATCAAAAGTGAATGGAAACTTTTTTGGTATTGTTGTAGGTATTCTTGCTAGTATAACTTTGATCATGGCTGTTAATACTGCTATGGTTGCATCTGCTGAGTTAATCGAAAAAATTGCAGAAAAATATAATTTCAGCTGGTTAATTCATGTAAACAAGAAACAATCTTTATACAGAATTCATTTTGTAAATGCATTTTTTTATAGCATAATTTTATTAATTACTAGTGGCAGCCAAGCAGTCCTTGCAGAAATGTATGCCGTAGGTCTTGTTGCAAGTTTTGCAATAAACACAGGTAGTCTATTAAAGTACCGTTACTCAAAAGGTACAAAGGAAATTACTTATCATACTTCAAAAGTTGGTACTCTCATTCTCTTTTTTATTTTAGTAAGTACGCTGATCTATATAATGATTGCCCGACCGTACGGAACAACGTTATGGTTTATTATTACGATGGTTGTATTGATCTTGGGAATCAGAATATCGCGTTATAGAGCGCCTGATATACCCGCACGTAGAAAGACAAGAAATGTTATGGATCTAATTTTTAAGATTGCTGAGATTGAAAGTAGAGAAATAAATATTTTTTTTAGAAGACCGCTTGAAGAAGAACATAATACAGTCCAAGGTAACTCAATCTTTATCAGCTTCTATGCGCCAAGATTAGACACCCCCACTCCATTTCGAGAAAACCATTTTTGGATTGCAATAGAAAGAAGATTAAATCTTTTTGATATGATAACAAGTGTTCTGAAAACAATCGAATATGAAATTCCAAAAAGCGAAAAGGATATTCATTTACACTTTGGTTGGCCTTTATCATCTTGGCTTGATCGTCTATCTACTGGAATTATGATTCACAACATTATTAAACTCCCAAGGATCTTCCCCAATTTTCATTTTCACATGGATCATGAGGGGAAACAAGAGAAGCGCCCATAGACGCTTCTCATTCCGGAATAATTTATAACAAGATAAAATTTACATCAATAAAGCCATAATAGCTTTTTGAACATGTAATCTATTCTCAGCTTCATCAAAGATTACTGAATTTTGTGAGTCACAGATTTCATCAGTTACTTCATCACCGCGATGTGCAGGTAAACAATGCATAAATAAATAATCTTCTTTTGCGTGTTGCACCATTTTTGAATTGACCTGAAAACCGGCAAATTTTTTCTTCCGTTCCTCTTTTTCTTTTTCTTGTCCCATGCTTGCCCAAACATCTGTATAAATAATATCAGCATTTTTTACGGCATCAATAGGTTTGTCAAATATTTCAATCTTACTTCCCATATACTTCGCATTTATTTTTGATTCTTTAACGATAAAATCTAATGGTTTGTAACCGGAAGGAGACGCTATTGCAATATTCATCCCAACTTTTGAGCAGCCATGGAGTAAACTATGTGCCATGTTATTACCGTCTCCGATATAGGCTAGCTTTAAGCCTTTTAAAGTTCTTCTCTTTTCTAGTATTGTAAATAAATCCGTAAGAACTTGACAAGGATGATGTAAGTCCGTTAATCCGTTAATTACAGGTATTGATCCGTACTTTGCTAAATCTACGACATCTTGATGATCGAAAGTTCTGATCATAATTCCATCAAGATAACGGGAAAGAACTTTTGCCGTATCTGAAATGCTTTCGCTTTTTTTCAATTGTAAATCATTTTGGTTGAAAAACATTCCATAACCACCGAGTTCGTAAATCCCGACTTCAAAAGAGACACGAGTTCTTGTTGATGGTTTAGAAAAGATCATTCCCAATTTTTTACCTTCCAAAACACTATGTGGCTCACCAATCAATCTTTTTTGTTTTAACGAAGTACTCAGATCAAATATTTGATAAATCTCCTCAAGAGTGAGGTGATTAATTTCTAATAAACTTTTACCTTTCATATTTACTGCCATGACTTACCTTCTATTTTTAATTTATTATTGTCACAAAAATAAACATTAAAACATTTTCTCATAATCAATTTTTCTTTTTTCTTTAGGAATCCAATATGAGTTTTTACCGTCCTTAAATTTCAGATCGAGAAATTTCTTACCAAATAATTTTGCAATAATACTTAACGGAGTTAAGACAACCACAAATAATATTGTTAAAATTAATCTAGAGATCACCCAGCCCAAAGCAAAAGCAAATCCCATCCATATACTATAAACCGTTTTTAATCTATTGGGTGTCAGCAATCCGCCAAGGACTAACGAAAAACCAACAGCGACGAAAATAGTATTTGTGGTTGGCCATGCTCTTTTCCAAATAAGCAAAGATCCAAAAACAAGAAGAACTATCCCAATAGTTAGTCCAAACTTCCGTAAAGATTTTTCGGAAACATCCAGTTCTCTTATTTCATATGCAACATCTTTAATCCAGCTCATATTTCGCTTTCCAATCTATCTCATCATTAAACTTTGGTTGTTCATTTTTGTAAAAGAGAAAATTACCTATAGCAAGATTATCCATTTCCGTTCTCATAAAACATTTGTATGCATCAAGAGGAGATTCAACAATCGGCTCTCCACGAACGTTGAACGAAGTATTCACAATAACCGGACAACCGGTTTTTTCATAGAACTTTTCTATCAATCTGTGGTAACGCGGATTATCATTTTTATGAACTGTTTGAATTCTTGCTGAGTAATCCACATGTGTTACAGCTGGAATTTCCGAGCGTATGAGATTCAGCTTTTCAATTCCCCATAGTTTTTTTTCTCCATCCGTCATCACACGTTGTTTCTCTTTTTTAACGTTGGCCACTAAAAGCATGTAAGGACTTTCTCTATCAAGTTCGAACCATTCGGATACTTTTTCAGCAAGAACAGTTGGTGCAAACGGGCGAAAACTTTCGCGGTATTTAATTTTTAGATTCATCTTCTTTTGCATCTCTGAAGAACGCGCATCACCTATTATTGATCTTGCACCTAGAGCGCGCGGACCGTATTCCATTCTGCCTTGAAACCAACCAATAACTTTTTCTTGGATTATTAATTCAGTTACTTTTTCTATGAGTTCTTCAAAGCTCAGTTTGTGTACAGGTAGTTCATACTTCTTAATAAATTTTTCAATCTCATCATTGTACTCAGTTCCAAAATAAGAGCCTTTCTGTAAATCTCTATTACTACTTTTTACAATAGGTTTATTGAAATAATGGTGATGAGCAATCATTGCTGCACCCAAAGCTCCGCCTGCATCGCCTGCTGCAGGCTGAATCCATATATCTTCAAAAATATTTTCTCTTAACAATTTTCCGTTCCCAACACAATTAAGAGCTACTCCACCTGCAAGACATAAATATTTTTCATTAGTCACTTTTTTAATATTGCGCGCCATACGAATCATAATTTCTTCGGTAACATCTTGAACTGAACACGCTAAATCCATTTCACGCTGAGTTAGATTTGTTTCAGGTTTTCTTGGCGGACCATCAAATAGTTTTGCAAACTTATCGTTTGTCATCGTAAGTCCGGTATTGTAATTAAAATATTCCATATTCATTTTGAAAGATCCGTCTTCACGTAGATCAATCAAATTATCATAAATTTTTTGAACATACTTTGGTTCACCGTAGGGAGCTAGTCCCATTACTTTGTATTCACCGGAATTAACTTTAAATCCAGTGAAATAAGTAAATGCAGAGTATAAAAGTCCGAGTGAGTGCGGATAATGCAATTCGGAAATTATTTCAACTTTATTATCAGTTCCAACACCAAAAGAAGAAGTCGCCCATTCTCCTACACCGTCAATCGTTAAGAATGCTGCTTGTTTAAATGGAGAAGGAAAAAATGCAGATGCAGCGTGCGATTCATGATGTTCAGGAAATAAAATCTTTCCTTTGTATTTCAACTCTTTTGAAATTAAATCTTGCATCCATAGTTTGTCTTTTAACCACAAGGGCATCGCCATTAGAAAGGATTTTAAGCCTCTTCCGGGATAACTCATGTAGGTTTCAAGTAACCGATTAAATTTTGTTATTGGTTTATCATAGAAAGCAACAGCATCCAACTGCTCTACCGATATAGCGGCATATCGTAAACAAAAACTTATTGCATTTTTAGGAAACCTGTGATCATGTTTTACGCGGGTAAACCTTTCTTCTTGAGCAGCAGCTATAATTTCGCCATCGCATATTAAACATGCGGCTGAATCATGATAATAGGCCGATATGCCGAGTATGTATGATTTCATTTATATCTTTAAAGTTTAGAAAAACTACGAACAAGATTATAATCTTACCTTCTCTTGATCTTAATCTTGTTCATATTCTTGATAGCTTACAATGTTATTCTTGTGCCGCAATTTTCTTTTCCAATTTCACTTTCAGAAGTTATAATTGCTTCATTTCCGGTCCCCTCAACAAATTCTATCGCAGCAAGAATTTTTGGTCCCATACTTCCTGGCGGAAATTCGCCGGCATCGTAGTACTTCCTTGCTTCCATCACATTAAGTTTATTAAGTGCTTTCTGATTTGGTTTATTGAAGTTGATGCAAACCTGAGAAACGTCAGTGATTATATAAAATCTGTCCGCTTTTATATTTCTGGCTAATACGGATGATGCTAAATCTTTATCAACGACTGCCTCAATTGCTTCGAGATATTTTGTATCAGCATGCCAGTAAACCGGGATTCCTCCTCCGCCAACCGCAATTACAATATGACCATGATTTACCAAATCCTTAATAACTTTTTTATTCATGATATCAACCGGCTTTGGAGAAGCAACAACTTTTCTCCATCCTCTTTTTCTAGCATCTTCCTTGAAGACCCAATTATTAGCTTTGGCTAAAAGTTCAGCTTCTTCTTTTAAATAATATGGACCTATTGGTTTTGTTGGGTTTGTAAAGGCCGGATCATTTATATCAACAAGAGTTTCGGTGATTACAGCTACAACATTTCTTCGAAGATTTGTTTTGCTGATTGCATTTCGCATCTGCCGTTCAATCATATAGCCAATACCGCCTTGAGAATCGGCTACACAAATATCTAACGGCATCTTGGGAATTTTGTATTGCGAATACCCTGCTTCATTTCTCAGAAGAATATTTCCAACTTGAGGACCATTACCATGTGTAATAATTAAATTATAACCATTCCGTAGCAAACTAATTAACTTTTCACATGTATCGAGTGTATTCTTTTCTTGTTGTTCAATAGTTCCAATTTCATCTGCGCGTAAGAGTGCGTTGCCACCGAATGCAACAACCGCAATCTTTTTCATATGAGACCTTTTGATTTAAGTACAGACTCGCATGTATTTACACCGATTTCCTGAAGTTCATACATTACTCGTGTTGATGGTTTATTTATTTTCAAGATTCTGCCAAGATCAATCGGTGTTCCAATCACAACAGAATCACAATCGGTTCTATTAATTGTTTCTTCAAGATCTTTTATTTGATCATCACCGTAACCCATAGCAGGCAGTAGTACACCAATGTTAGGATATTTTTTAAATGTATCTGAAATTGATTTTACAGTATAGGGTCTTGGATCAACAATTTCTTTAGCACCAAGTTTTCGCGCAATCACAGTACCAGCTCCGTATTTCATTTCACCGTGGGTAAGAGTTGGACCGTCTTCAACAACAAGCACACGTTTATCTGTAATGAGTTCAGGTTTATCTACTGTTATTGGAGAAGCAGCTTCAATTACAACTGCCTTTGAATTTACCGAATGAATATTATTTCTGACAGTAACAATACCATCTTCATCGGCTGAATCTACTTTATTAATAATCACAGCATCTGCCATTCTTAAAGAAGTGTTGCCAGGATAATAACGCATTTCGTGACCCGGTCTATGTGGATCTACAACAGTAAAAGTTAAATCTGCTTTATAGAAAGACATATCGTTATTTCCGCCATCCCATAAAATTATATCGGCTTCTTTTTCAGCTTCGCGGAGAATTGCTTCATAATCAACACCGGCATAAATAACTCCGCCGCGTGCAATATGCGGTTCGTATTCTTCAATTTCTTCAATAGTACATTCATTTTTTTTTAGATCTTCTAACGCTGCAAATCTCTGAACTTTTTGTTTTACTAAATTTCCGTATGGCATAGGATGACGAATTGCAACAACTTTCTTCCCTGCTTTCTGTAAAAGTGAAACGATTCTTCTTGAAGTTTGAGATTTACCACAACCGGTTCTTACTGCTAAAACTGCAACAACAGGTTTTGTACTTTTAATCATCGTTTCTTCAGAACCCATTAACCTGAATGATGCACCGGCTGCATTAACAATTGATGCTTTGGTCATTACATAGTCGTAGGTTACGTCAGAATAAGAAAATACTACTTCATCAACTTTCAGATTCTTAATCAACGAAATAAGTTCAGATTCTTCGTAAATCTTTATACCGTTAGGATAAAGTTTTCCAGCTAATTCGGTAGGATAAATTCTACCATCAATGTTTGGAATTTGAGTGGCAGTAAAAGCAACAACATTGTAATTCTCGTTATCTCTGAAAAATACATTGAAGTTATGGAAATCTCGTCCTGCAGCACCCATAATAAGGACGTTTGTTCTTGACATGTTTTACCTCATTTATTTTTTATTCAACTGTGACGCTCTTTGCCAAATTACGGGGCTGATCAACATTCAATCCTTTCTTTACAGCAATGTGATAAGCTAATAATTGCAAAGGAATTACACTTAAAATTGGTGAAAGAATTTCATTTGTTTTCGGAATCTTGATAACATGATCCACCATACCTTCGATTTGAGTATCGCCTTCATTAACAATAGCAAGTATTCTACCCTTTCTTGCTTTAACCTCCTGTATGTTGCTTATAACTTTTTCGTAAACCGAGTCTTTAATTGCAATAAAAACAACAGGCATATTTTCGTCAATCAAAGCAATAGGTCCGTGTTTCATTTCTGCAGCAGGATAACCTTCTGCATGTATATAGGATATTTCTTTAAGTTTTAATGCGCCTTCTAAAGCAACTGGGAAATGATATCCTCTCCCTAAATACAAGAAATTTTTTGAGTCTGCATATTTTTCAGCGATATTTTTTATATACTCATTTTGAGCAAGTATTTTTTCAACATTTTTATTCAATCCGTACATACTTTTTATAATTTCCTGGCCCTGTGGAAAATTCATATTCCGTTTTCTTGCAAGTAATAATGTTATTAAAGCCAACACAACGATCTGAGATGTAAATGCTTTTGTAGAAGCAACACCTATTTCAGGTCCTGCATGAATATAAACACCTGCATCACTTTCACGTGCGATTGTACTGCCTACGACGTTGCATATACCAATACACAATGCGCCCTTTTTCTTTGCTTCTTTCATTGCAGCTAATGTATCAGCAGTCTCACCGCTTTGCGAAATAAAAATGACCGTATCATCTTTATCAATTATTGGATTTCTGTAACGCATCTCTGATGCATATTCTACCTCAACAGCCATACCGGCGAATTGTTCAATCATATATTCGCCAACTAAAGCTGCGTGCCAAGATGTTCCGCAAGCGGCAAGGATTATGCGTTTTGAATTTATTATTCTATCTTCAAATCCTTCTAATCCACCTAACTTAGGGACTCCTTCATCATAAACCAATCTTCCTCTCATTGAGTTATAAATGGATT
Organism: Melioribacter sp.; assembly: GCA_012026935.1. Lineage (GTDB taxonomy): Bacteria > Bacteroidota > Ignavibacteria > Ignavibacteriales > Melioribacteraceae > Fen-1258. Next base: position 35,916 of record VEPI01000174.1, read on the forward strand.
CCGGTTGATCCATGATTTCTTTTAGCATGTAATGTGCAAATCCACCTTTACTTAACTCATCAATCTTCATGTCAACTTGGTGAATTTCTTTAATAATCGTTTCATCACTAATCGTTTTTGTATTAAAGTTATTCTTAAATACTTCAACAATTTCTCCGTCTTCTAAATAAACAACTTTTTTAGTATGAGCGATTAATGCATTAACATCTGATGCAACAAAATTTTCGTTATCACCAATACCTAAAACAAGCGGAGAACCTTTACGCGCAGCTATAATTTTATCTGGTTCACCTTTGTAGATTACCGCAATTCCGTAGGTACCTTCAACTTCATTCAAAGCATATCTCACTGCTTGAAAAAGAGAATGTTTTAATTTTAAATAATGATCAATTAAATGTGCAAGAACTTCTGTGTCAGTTTCACTAAGAAATTCATAACCTTCTTTTATTAATCCATTTTTTAATGATAAATAGTTTTCAATGATTCCATTATGAATGAGAAATAAAGTTTTTTCTTTATTTAAATGCGGATGTGCATTAACTGTACTTGGTTCACCATGAGTTGCCCAGCGTGTGTGTCCAATTCCTAAACTTGATTCCAATTTTTCTTTGTAAACTAGTTTTTCTAATTCTGCTACTTTTCCTTTTGTCTTAACAACCTTACATTCCTTTCCGTTTATTATACCTATACCGGCTGAATCATATCCCCGGTATTCTAATCTTTTAAGTCCTTCAATAATAATTGGGACACAATTTTTTTCACCAATATATCCTACAATTCCACACATATAGTTAACTCCTATTAATTAATACTAATTTGGGTAAGGTATTTGGGATTTTAGTGATCTGGACAAGGACGTAAGAAAAGTTCGTTAAGCTTTCTGTAACAAAAATTTTCTAAAGAGTTTAGATAATTTATTATCATTCTGTTGTTATCTTTTCTTGTGAATTTTTGCGGTGTTAATTTGAGAAAAATTAGCTGCATTATCAATACAACTATTAAAGAGCTTCATTTTTATGCTAAATTGTTTGTTAAAACTGTTAAT
>VEPI01000162.1:0-7420 GCA_012026935.1 Melioribacter sp.
AGAACTTTTGTTTTAACTTTAACGGGAATTTTTAGATCATCATTAGTTAACCAAATAACAATACTTCCTTCGTTCTTAAAAAGTCCGCCTTCTTGAACAAGCGGTTCTAAAATTATGCAGTCAAACTTTCCGGCTTTAACAGAAATGGTTTCTTTACCTCTGTAAAGAATATCGAGCGGATAAGTTTTGTCTTTATAAAAATTTTCTAAATGAACTTTATCGCCGACTTTCATCTTAGAGTAATCAAATGTTCTTCCAAGATAAAAAGCAGAAACAATATCATGAACGTAAATAGGAATATCGTAAGAACCTTCGGAAGTTTTTGCTTTCCCTTTTCGTTGGTCGAAGAATGCGGAGAAGTCACGTGAATAACCGCCTTCACGAATGTGCTGTTCAAATCGCCACGGAAAGATTCCTTCAACATCAATATAAGTTTCATAATGGTCGCGCACTTTATAGAAAGGATCGAATGCCGAAACAGAACTTACATTAAACACAACATTATAAACATCACGGCCTGCAAGTTTAACAATCTTAGGAATAGAATATTCCGCAATGCCCGCGGTAACAAAACCATAATTCACTTCATAGGTTAATTTTTCACCGAGTTTAAAAGCTTTGTTCTCAAGTTTTCGGAATTCCTGCTTCGACTCGTAGGAGGCGGGGCGGGCAGATTTTGTTTGAGCTTGTGTGCTTGAGAGTAAGATTAAGAGAAAGAGTAAGAAAAAGTTTAAGATTTCTTTTTTAAAGTTCTTTCTCATACTCTTAACCTTTCTCCTTAAATTCATTATTTCTCCAATGATAAATTATCGAGAATGCTTTTAACCTTTTGAATAACCATATCTGAAGAAATACTGTCCATACAATTTAATTCTTCACACTGTTTACGTGAACAATTAGTACAATTAATAGTTGGAGTAAAAATATTTTTTTTATCTGTAAATGGTCCCCATCGTTTTGAAGATGCGGCGGTAAATTTCGGATAAAACCCGATAACATTTTTTCCGAGCGCAGCAGCAATATGAATTGGGCCCGTTGAATTGGCGATCATAACATTACATTGATTTATCAATGCGATTAATTCACTCAAGTTATATCTTCCTGCTAGATTTATTGTTGATTTATTTACAACCAGCGATTGACAAAGTTCCTTTTCGGCGGTTGTGCCTGTGATTAGTATCTCAACATTCTCTTTTGAAAGATTATTAACCATCTCCTTCATTTTCGAAACTGGAAGATCCATTGCGCTACCGCCACTTCCGGGATGAACAATAATAAGCGGTTTCGAAAAATTTATTTCGATATCGGATAAATCCTTTTTTACTTTCATTTCATCTTGAGATGACGGGGTAATTCCATAAGCAACATTTTTTTCGGTTACTTTTTCATCAATTCCCAACTGCCGGAGTAAATGAACATTATATTCAAGTTCGTGATACTCGCCGAACTTTCTATGCTCATAATTTTTTTTATTAAAAAGAAAAGAATACCAGCGGTAACCGGTTCCAACTCGTGTTTTAATATTTGAAAGAAAAAGAATTAGAGCGATAGGATAAGTCGGGTAAGCAACGATGGAAACATCAAACTTATTTTTTAAGAGTTGAACATTTTCTTTTATGGAAACTTTTCCTTCGACTTCTTTAAGTGTGATCACTTCATCAATATTCGGATTATTAACAGCAAGGGGTTTTGTGTATTCGCGTGATAGAAATGTTACTTTACATTCCGGAAAATGTTTTTTAATGATGGCTGCCAGCGGAAGTGATAAAACAACATCGCCTATGCGGTCTGTTCTAACAATTAAAATATTTTTTGGCTGATTCATTTACGCGATAAGAAAGAATTATTCTTGATATAATACCTCCACGGCAAATCTACAGATTTTTTAATGCCGATTCTTACAGAAGCAGCAATTTTATTCTCACTTAGTTTCTGTGAATTGAGTATAAATATTTCATTTCCTAAAAGATCTGTTCCGTTATCACTACGCATTATACCGAAAGCCTCACAAATCTTCGCCGGTCCGTTTGTTAGATTTTTCAATTCCGGAGCAGAAATATCCTTTTTGCCGAAACGGTTAAGTGCCATTATATCCAGCATGCTCAAAGGTTCAACGGCTCGGAGTAAAACAGCCTTGCCTTCATTTATTTTTCCGGTAACAACGTTGGAGCAGAAATGCATTCCGTATGTAAAATAAACATAAAGAAAACCGCCTTCGTTGAACATAACTTCATTCCGTTTTGTCTTTCCCCCATATGTATGTGCTGCTTTATCAACCGAACCATCGTAAGCTTCAACTTCAACAATTTTTCCGATTAAATATTTACGCCCAACCCTTCTAACTAAAAATTTACCAAGCAGTTCTTTTGCAACGATATGGACATCACGCATGTAAAATTTTCTCGGAAGTTTTTTTTGCGGCTTCATTTATTGAGCGGAATAAAAAAGTTGTAAATTATTCAAGAAGAGATTTTAAATCGGTAATTTTTTGAAGATAGAAATCGGCTTTATCAGGTTTCTGCTCCAGAAGTTCTTCGTAAATGGTAATCGCTTCCTGATAATTTTTTTGAGAAAGAAAAATTTCCGCCATCGTATCGGAAACAATCCGTTTTATTTTTACTTCAGGCTGAGAAAGTTCAGGCATTGATTCGCCCATTCCTTTCGGGATAATTTTAGCTTTGCTTAATCTTTCTGCAAGTATATCAAGTTTGTCTTCAAGATTTCCGAATTCGTCTTCAATCTTTTCAACTTTATCTTCTTTCTTTTCAGTAAGAAATGCCGGACGTTTTGCACCACTCAATGAATTTCTTTCGGTAATAATATCGGTAATTTTTTTCAGATAGAATTCAAGTGTATCCGATGAACCAAGAAGCTCACTCCCCATTACAGCATTGTTTCTCGCTTCTTCTTCTTTTCCGGCATATGCATTTGCAACTGCAAGAAGTAAATAGGGAGTAGGATAATATGAATGTTGTTCCAAACCGGTTTCGAGGATTTTGATTGCATCCAAAATATTTCCGTTCTCTATTTCGGAAGCTGCAACACGTGCAAAAAGAGACGAACTGTTATTGAATTCGAAGATCAACTTTATTTTATCTGTTGTTAGATCTCTTCCGGTTCCGTTCACTATACTAACCGCTCCTTCTTGGCGAAACTTTGTTTTAAAGACATTATTGATACAGTAGCGAATCCGATAAAAAACATCAGCTGAAACGGCAATGCTGCAATTTCCATAAAATATATTGCAGCGCCAACACCAATTAAACAATAACCTGCAAGCATTAGCTCGACATATGTTGACGCTTGAATTTTTGTTTTAGCTAAATATTTGTTTTTTATTGTTGACTGATTGGTTTTCTTTTCAACATTGAATTTGGGAGTACGGACAAATTCACTTTTTCTGCTCATTAAACCTTCTATCACAGCGCGTGTATTGTTGAGAGCGAACCCCATACTTCCGGCCATGAAGAGGGGAAAGAGAGCAATCTTTTTTCGCCAATCGGTGTGAACATCTTTTTGTGAGAAGAGGTAAAACAAAAATGTACTTATGAATGCGGTTACAAAAATTGCCATGAAATTGAAGAAGTTCCAATATGGTCCCGCATTCTTAATAAAAATTAGAGGAACATTTAAAATTCCGGCAAGAAGAGTAAATGGAAAAACCAAATTGTTGGTTAGATTAAATGTTGCCTGCAGTTTTACACGAAAAGGAATTTTTCCTTTCCAAACCATCGGAAGTAATTTCATTCCTGTTTCAATTGCTCCTTTGGTCCAGCGGAATTGTTGAGCTTTAAGTGCATTCATCTCTACAGGGAGTTCTGCGGGAGTTGTAAAATCCCGGAGGTAAATAAATTTCCAGCCTTTTAATTGAGCACGGTAACTGAGATCTAAATCTTCAGTTAAAGTATCTGCATGCCAATTGCCTGCATCTTCAATACACTCTTTAAGCCAAACACCGCCCGTTCCGTTGAACTGAATAAAAAATCCCGCTTTGTTGCGGACGGTCTGTTCAATTACAAAATGTCCGTCGAGCGCCAACGCCTGTATCTTAGTTAAGATCGAATAGTTTTCGTTAAGATGTTCCCATCTTGTCTGTACTAATCCGATTTTATCATTTGTAAAATATTTTAAGGTCTTCCGTAAAAAATCAATCTTAGGAATAAAATCCGCATCGAAGATAGCTACATATTTTCCTTTGGCCGATTTCAATCCCTCTTTAAGTGCACCGGCTTTGAAACCAAGACGATTAGCTCTGCGTACATGCTGAATATCAAAACCTTCAGCTTGTTTTTCTTTAACTGCTTTTGCAACAAGATCAACAGTCTCATCGGTGGAATCATCCAAAACTTGTATCTCTAATTTTTCTTTCGGATAGTCTATTTCACAAATGGCGTTTATTAATCTTTCTGCCACATACATTTCGTTGTACATCGGTAATTGAATTGTAACTAAGTCTTCATCGTGAGTTTCTTTTGGTTGAGGAATGTTCTTTCTGTATTTATGATGATAGAAAATCATTACGAATCCATGACTTCCAAAAATCAATATTATACATAGAGAGAAGATGTAAGCGAAAAGAATTATTTCATCAAATATCATTTACCAACCTGTAATTAATTACTATAAACATCAAAAAAACTCCGGAATGTCATTTCGAAGAATCCCTGCAATGCGGGATAAACTCCGCTGCCGGGAAATCCTGCCGGAAAAGATTTCTCCCCCGGTCGAAATGACAAAATATATTTATTATATATTTCTACCAATTTGAAACTACTCCCAGCAAAATATCTTCAGAGATTTTATCAATAGCAGCATCAATTGCTTGTCTGCGTACTGATGTAATATCGCCGCCTACTGTGTAATCGCCGTAATTAGAAAAATTTCTATCGAAGATTTGCTGCTTTTTAACTAAATCTTTATAAACAACACGAACGCTTATTGTAATTCTTCTTGATGTAACTTTTTCTCCGCCGGAAACAACAGCAGGTGCGTCACTAAGACCCGTAACGGTTCCTTCTAACAAAGCATTTGAATTCAACCGATCACTTACAAGTAAGGTATTATCATCATTAAATTTTTGAATCAGCTGCTTGGTTAATCTTTGATTTAAGTCGAACTCTCCGGATCCGCTTTTGTCGGAAAAAATCGGGATGGAAATTGTTTTTAAATGTGAAGGAACAGAAGCACCCGAAAAAGAATAACTACATGCAGTTATTCCGAACAGAAAAGTTCCTGCCGTAAATAAAAAAATGTAACGCAAAAATTTAATCGAGGCCATAATCTTTAAGTTTTCTATACAAAGTACGTTCGCTTATACCAAGCAGTTTTGCCGCTTTTCTTTTATTGTGTTTTGTGAAATTTACAGCATTTATTATCGCTTGTTTCTCTATTGCATCAAGCGCAACTATTTCGTTCGGATTAATACTGATTGGCGCACTAGTCTCTTCATTTTGATTTTTTGCTGCGATCTGTTTTAAATCCATCAAATCTTTTTTAATTTCAATTAAAGCCCGGTAAACCATTTCTCTATCAAGCGATTCTGCGGAACGATTAACATAAACGGGTAAATTTCTGAAATCATCTTCCGATCGTGTTTCATTCAGTAAAGGAGTAAAATTTTCTACATCTAAAATACCGTTTCTATTAAGAGCAATTGCCGTTTCAATAACATTTTTAAGTTCGCGGATGTTGCCGGGCCAGTTATAGTTGATAAGAAGTTGTTCAGCTTCCTTAGTTATTCTAAGCTCGGTTCTTTTATTATTATAGGAATAATTTTTTAGAAAATGACTGACTAATTCCAAAATATCTCCACGCCTGCTTCTTAGCGGCGGAATATTTAATGTAACTGCTTTTAATCTAAAGTAAAGATCATTACGGAATTTCTTTATATCAACTTCATGCTGAAGATCTTTATTTGTTGCAGTTATTATTCTAACATCAACTTTTGTAACTGTTTCGCTTCCAATGCGCATAAATTCTTTTGCTTCAAGAACGCGTAATAATTTTACTTGGGTTGTTAAAGGCATTTCTGCAATCTCATCAAGAAAAAGTGTGCCTTCATCAGCTATTTCAAAATAACCCTTACGGTCATCGGTGGCTCCGGTAAATGAACCCTTTTTGTGACCGAACAATTCGCTTTCCAAAATTCCTTCAGGAATTGCCCCGCAATTTACACTAACTAATTCTTTACCGGAGCGGTTACTGTAGCCATGAACCGCACGGGCAAAAATTTCTTTTCCTACACCACTTTCACCGGTTATTAGAATTGAAATGTCAGATTGGGCAACCTGCATAGTAATATCAACAAGATCGCGAATCTCCTGCGATCTACCGATGATACCGAATTTTTTCTGGAATTCTTCTACTTTCATTATCTATTATATAGTAAGAATAATTACGCTTTAAAATAAGTGTTTTTAGAACAACTTAAATGATTTTGTCTTTTCCCTAATCTAAAATTTACTTATTAACTCACCGTATACAGAATAAGCTTATGAATAGCCACGACCTTTAGGTCGTGGGAAATTAAGCATACTATATTTGGCTTCAGCCAAATTAATAATCTGTTTTGGGCTAAAGCCCATATTATTTTGTGGCATTTTCTCCCCGACATAAATGTCGGGGCTATTCAAAAATTAAACTTGGGTAATATGAATTACTTATTAATAGAAACGGTTCTTCCTTTGAGGTTAAATCTTTTTTCAAGGAGGTTGAGTACAGATTTAGATTCTTCTTCTGTAGTAAATCGTCCTACGTTAACTACATTTAGAATACTTCCGCCTATTTCCTTTGTAGTAATCTCAGTAAAATAATTTTCTTTATTTAGTCGGTCGCACAATTTTTTAGCGTTATCAACATTTAAGAATGCACCGGCTTGGATTGTGAAGTTATATGTTTTGATTTCTGTTTTCTCCGGTTGAACAGGTTTTGAATCGGTGACAATTGGTTGAGGTTGTTGTTCCTCGATATCGGGAATTTTTCTATCGGCTGTTTTAATGTAAGGGGATTCCGGAAAATCTTTTTTTAATCTGTCTAAATATGTTTCTGCTTTTCTATAATATCCGAGAGAATAGTAATAAGAAAAAATGCGATAAATAACTGCATCTGTATATTTGCTGTCGGGATATTTTTCTAATATGGCAGAATATTTTTTAAGAGCTTCTTCACCGTCTTTTGTTAGAACTGCATCAAGAAAAATGACTGAAGGATCATTGGCATTTTTTGTTTTTAATTCACGAAGGATGGTTTCTGCGGATTTAATATTTCCATTTTCAATTTGCTGAAGTGCGGGGACTATATCAACTTCTTGGGCATAAATATTTGATGTAATTATTATTAAATAGATAAAAATCTTTTTCATAACTCTAATCATAAATTAATGTTACTTATGAATGTTAATATTTTTCTTGCTCATGATCTT
>VEPI01000162.1:7436-8883 GCA_012026935.1 Melioribacter sp.
AGATGATCACGATTAAGATCAAGATCATGATTATGAAAATATATGTTTTGCAATTATACTCTTGAAACCACTCTTGTTATTTCTCACCAAAATCATTCACGAGCTCCAAATAATGTTGCAGATGTTGCACGATTTATTCTCACTTTAACGTAATCACCAACAGCAATTTCATCATTTTTCGGGAACACTGTTATTTTATTTGTATCGGTTCTGCCCGCTAGAAAATCATCAGATTTTTTACTGTTGCCTTCAACAAGGATAATTTTTTCCGTTCCAATTTCGGTCTGATTTATTTCAAAAGAAATTTTATGCTGAAGATCAATAATATCATTAAGACGTTTGGCTTTTACTTCTTCCGAAACATCATCAATCATATCGTAAGCTTTCGTACCCTCACGTGGAGAATACTTAAACATAAACGCTCCATCGTAACGAACTTGTTGTATTACATCAAGCGTCATCAAATGATCTTCAATTGTTTCGCCCGGAAAACCGGCAATAATATCAGTTGAAAAACTTACACCCGGAATTATTGTACGAGCTTTTTCAATTAAGTGGAGATAATGTTCAATTGTATAAGTTCTGTTCATAAGTTCAAGAATTCTATTAGAGCCGGATTGAACAGGCAAATGAATATAGTTGCAAATATTTTGATGTTCGGCAATTGTGTAAAGAAGTTTGTCCGATAAATCTTGCGGATGTGAAGTTGTAAATCGAATACGGATTGAATCATCTACTTTTGCAGACGCTGCCAGTAAATCGGCAAAGTCGTTAGAATTATCGGTATAAGAATTTACATTTTGTCCCAGCAGAGTAATTTCGCGAAAACCTCTTTCTGAAAGTTGTTTTATTTCTGAAATAATTGATTCTAAAGATCTGCTTCGCTCCCGCCCTCGGGTGAATGGAACAACGCAGAATGTGCAAAACTTATCGCAGCCGCGCATAACGGAAATCCATGCATTCAATCCGTCTTCACGATGTGGAATTATATCATCGTAAGTTTCTGTGCGGGAAAGTTTAACTCCTATTCCTTTTTCTCCGCCAAAAGCCGAATCTATAAATTCCGGCAAACGTCTGTATTCATCGGGGCCAACAACAAGATCAACAATTTTTTTTTCTTCTATCAGATTTTTTCGAAGTCGTTCTGCCATGCAGCCTAAAATACCAACAACTGTTCCCGGTTTTCTTCTTTTATTTCCACGCAGATGTTCAAGCCGGGCATAAATTTTCTGTTCTGCATTATCGCGAATACTGCAAGTGTTAAGAAGAATTACATTTGCATCATCAATTTCTTTTGCCAGCTCATATCCTTGATTTTTCAAAATGCCCATAACCAATTCGGTATCGGCAAAATTCATTTGGCAGCCGTAAGTTTCGATATATATATTATTTTTCATATTTCCTTTATACCAATCTTAATCATGATCTTGCTCTTGATCATGATCTT
>VEPI01000141.1:0-7555 GCA_012026935.1 Melioribacter sp.
TTAAGCGGCTTTCTTCGGCTCGGAATCCGATCAAGTGACTTTCCATTGATGCTTCGATAGTTGATGTAAGCAAATCCGGATTTCTCTGGCTCACTGCTTGAATCCAATCATGAGCTAAACCATAATCGCCTCCGCCATGTCCCGAATCAATTTTTGCATCTACTTTAGCATCCCAAACAGTTTGCTTTCCAGTTCTGAAATCCGATACAATTAATGTTTCTTCATCACCAACTACATCTCCCATCGTTCCCATTATCCGTGTTCTTCTTCCTGCATAAGAAGTAAATGCTTCCATAGAAAATGCTGCTGTAATCTTATCTTCAAATTCCATACTCACAATCTGATGATCAACTACATCATTATCGCAATGATAAACACATCTTCCGTACGGCCCTTCTTTAAGATATTTCATAATCAATTCACCCTTATCAACTCCGTCCGGAAAATCGAAGTGATGTAAATATGATCTGTTCCGGTAATAAATTTTTAAAGCTGAGTAAGGACAAGTAGATTCAATTTTACATCCGTCGGTGCATCGCATTGTACTTCCTTCCGGCGCATTTTCTTTTTTGAAAAGTTTTAATGACCCGAATGATGAAACGCGTGTGCAATGTTTGTTCGTTACCCATTTTAGAATATCAAGATCATGACAGGATTTTGCATTAAGCATAAAGTTAGATTCTTTTGTGTTTCGCCAGTTGCCCCGCACGTATGAGTGAGACATGTGCTGGTGATATACCGGTTCCATGTGTTGAATACTTACAATGTCACCAAGAATTCCCGAAGCAATAACTTCTTTCATCTTTCTAAAGTAAGGTGTGTAACGCAGGACATGACAGACAGCAACAATTCTGTTTTCCTTTCTTGTAAGTTTCATTATATCCGAACATTCTTTCCAAGTTTGTGCGATAGGTTTTTCCAAAAGAAGATCATAACCAAGTTTCAATCCGCCCATAGCAGGACCGTAATGAAGATTATCCGGAGTGGTAATAATTAAAGCATCTGCAAATTTGGGAATCTGCAATGCATGTTCCCATGTCGTCCACTGATACTTTTCCGGTATCTGATACATTTTGGAAAATCTTTTTCTTCTGAACTCAATAGGTTCAGCAACTCCAACAATTTTTAATTCGTCCGGATATTTTTGACAGTATGATGCGTAAACATTTCCTCTGTTTCCGGCACCGAGAACGATTGCAGTCAAAGGTTTATCAGGTTGCTTATGTGCTGGATTAATGGGAATTATAATCGGTTGTGCTTTTATATTTTTGGGAAGAAAACTTGTAAGCGGCAATCCGGCGGCAAAAAATCCGCTAACTTTCAGCATCTCACGGCGTGTTAAATTTCTTTTCATGCTGTCCTCAACTTTAATTTTTTTGTTTTATAAAATTTAATATGCAAAAAAAATTTATTAGACGCTTTACGGTTAGTGACTTTCCGGTTCGGCGTGTACCATTACTTTCACATTTTTAATTTTCTTTCCAATTTCTTCTTCTACTCTATGCGATATTTCATGAGCTTTTTCTATAGTCATTTTTTTATCTACATGAATGTTAAGATCTACAAATTTGTACGGACCGGATTCCCGAACTTTGATATCGTGAAATTCTTTCACACCGGGAATATCTTTAACAATACTGAAAATCTCTTCGCTTAAACCTTTAGGAGCTTTATCAAGCAGAGCATCAAAAGATCTTTTACCCAATCTATAACTTACCGTTAGAACAATCATAGCAACTATTAATGCCGCAATTGGATCTGCGTATTGAAAATTAAAAGTAACTCCAATCAATCCGATTAAAACTACCGCAGAACTCCAAATATCAGTTGAGAAATGTAGTGCGTCTGCTTCAAGGGCCTGGCTCTCATGTTCTTTTGCAACTTTATATAAAGCACGTGAGCGGGAAAAATCAATTATGATTGATGTTATAATAACAACAAAGCTCCAAACAGTTACTTCAATGTGAACTTCGTGCGTGACTAATCTTCTTATTGCTTCGTATATAATCCATGCACAAGTTATAACAAGCAGAAGTGTTTCAACTAGTGCAGAGTAATTTTCAATTTTACCATGACCGTAATTGTGTCCTTCGTCGGGGGGAACATCGGCAAACTTAACAGCAAAAAAAGTAATTATAGCCGCAACAAGATCTAACGCGGAGTGCAGTGCTTCGGAAAGAATTCCCAGGCTCCCGGTTAGTATTCCGATCACAAGCTTAAACCCGGTTAAAAAGATTGCGGCAACAACCGAAGTTAAAGCAATAGATTTTTTTTCTTTAGCTGCTAAATTAGAATTACTCATTTAGGGAGTAATATTGTTTTAATGCAATTAAACTTACTCATTCTAAATCAAACTAATTTACTTTCTCAATAACCACCGCCGTACCATAACATAAAACTTCCGTAACTCCGCCCATTACTTCTGTAGCATCATATCGAACGCCGAGTAATGCATTAGCGCCGATCGCTTGTCCGTGCTGTACCATTAATTCATATGCATCATTTCTTGTCTTTTCACATAGCTCTGTGAAGAGCGTAATGTTTCCACCAAAAATTGTTTGCAATCCTGCACCAATAGTTCCTATCACCGAACGTGAGCGAACAACAATTCCCTTTACCACACCAAGATTTTTTACAACTTTGTAGCCGTCAATTGTAAATGTTGTTGTAATCAACGAATGATCCATATTAACTCCCTTAATTATGTTTTATTAGATTCCTAATTTTTTGAATTGTCAGAGGTGCAGAACCCTCAAAGTAGTTGTTCACATTTAAGTAAACATTAATATCTCTCTCAAGAAGTTGTATAACCATAAAACAAATTTTCTCCAGTTCGTCATCTTTGGGATCCACAATTTTATTCCACTCACCGCCTGTCCTTGTTTCAATTCCCTGCTTATCCGGTCCGTGCAATCTAATTACGGTAAAATCTTTAATGTAATCCTTGTACCGATTATAGATTTCATAAATTGGCGGCATATCATATCCTTGCATAAATACATGTCCAATTTTATTATCACGAAGAAATTGAAAATATGTTTCATTAAGATAATTCGGATTACGTGTTTCTATTGCGAACAAAAATCTTTCCGGCAGTTTATTAACAAATTCTCTAAGTAGTCCTTGGAATTCAAACTGAGATTTCATCTTTTCTTTATTTAAGTATTCAAACTGAAACATGAGCGGACCAAGATTTTTATGCAATGGTTTTATCGAATGTAAAAATTCTTTAAGTAAATCAATTGAGAGAAAATGAGGATTAAGAACCGGGTGATGATCTATATCCGATTTATTCAAATGCGTAAGTGTTATCGTGTTCGGAAGTTTTATAGAAAATTTAAACTGCGGTGTTACGGACTCTTTATAATTTTTTGCAACGTAACTCTGGGGTAAAATAATATTATTTATTCCGTAAAGAGAAAAAAACCATTGCGGTATTTCTACAGAATTAAAATATGTCGAATATTCTTTTAGATAATTTATTTCGGGATTATCAGAATACAATAATCCTTTCCATGATTCATATTTCCAGCCGCAAGTTCCGATTCTTAATTCCGCCATTTATAATTACCACCTTTTCCATTTCCAAAAAACAAAAAAGCATGCTACAGAAATAAACGCCAGACTCATAATAATAATAAATGCAAGCGGGTGTTTCTGAAACGGTATTTCAACATTCATAGAAAATGCACTTACTACAAAGGTGGGCACCATTATCATTATCGTTATTATGTTAAGGGTTTTCATTAACACATTAAGATTATTGCTAATGATGGAAGCCTTCGCATCCATTAAACTTGCTAGAATATTGGAATATATTTCTGCCTGTTTATAACATTGATTATTTTCGATTAAAATATCATCAAGAAGTTCGATCTCATCCGTTGTTAAATTTAACTTTGCACCATTAAGTTTTATTTTTTCAAGCAAAGCCCCGTTAGAGTTGATTGCGTTTTGGAAGAACACTAAACTTTTTCCAAGAGTAAATTGATTAAGAAGATATCTATTCTCCATGGCCGTGGAAATTTTTCTTTCAATTTCATCCGAAAGCATATTAATAACTTTTAAGTGTTCGATAAAATGCATTATAGAAGTGAAAATCAATTTTAAGGAAATATCATTTAACGAATAAACTTTGTTGAAATGTTTACCTGAAAAAAGCGGTATCTCATCATTGGTGATCACAACCAATTTATCCCGAAATAAAAAAGCACCAAGAGAGTTAACACGGAAAAGAAGAGGCTCTTTTGCAGAATAATTCTTGGGAATTTTGAATATCATAGCCATGTGATCGGGTTCAAATTCTATACGCGATAGTTCATCGGCATCTAAAGATGAGTTGAGTGTGTGTTCGTCAAGCTTGTATTCTTCAACAAGAAATTTTTTTTCTGTCTCATCGGGATTATTATAAATTTTTATGTTGCCTAAACCATTTTCATCATGGATAATTTTGTTTTCTACTATCTTATAGGTTTTAAGCATGGGCAACCTCCCGATTTTTGAAAGCGGTTCCAAAGCAAAAAATATTTATTTAAAATTAATACAAGAATTTCGTTATTGACGGAATTAAATTCTGATCACTCTTCATTTCAAAGTTATCATGTTTAATCATTTGTAGCCCATTTTTTAATCATGTCTTTTTGAATCATTTCTAATTTTGCACTAGGATGTAAATACGTATAAATATCGAGAGGCATTTCGTCTTTATTTACCTCGTCCCATATTTCTTTTTTCAACTTAGCCCGTTTTTCCGAATACAACTTTTCCCATTCGGAAAAATTTAAGTGCTTTCTTCCGTCCTTTACATCATTTGAGACCAGCCATGAAACCGGTGCAATTTTACTGTACCAGGGCCAAACCGTCTCGTTCGAATGACAATCATAACATGAGGTTCTAAAAATAGTCTTTATTTCTGTTGGCGCATTTATGTCCGCTGTTACCGGCGGGTTCGTACGTTCTACCTCAATGAACTGAATTCCGACAAAGGTTATAACCAATAAAAGAAAAATAATTCTTTTTACTCTTCTCATTTTAGCTCCGTTTTATATCGTGATCTTACAATTATCTTTCTAAAAAAACATTTAACCGATCACAGAAATCACTTCAAGAATTTCTTTACAAAATTTGATTAGGAAATTCATTGCCGCCTCGGCAGAGCCGAAATTATTATTCATTTCAAATTTCATAGCCTCATTTGCCTGTACAAATTTAATATCTTTTGAATAATTCTTGCTGATGAAAGTTAAAAGCGGAATAAATTTGTTTTTGTAGAAGTTCTCCTTATCTCCTTTAGGTAAAACAACTATAATTTTATTAAACTGAATTACTACTCTTTCAAATAAAGCGAACGAAGAATAAAATCTTAGAACTGCCGCAAGAATTAATCTCTCAACATTCGGCGGAATTTTTCCAAACCGGTCAGTCATTTCTTCTTTAATTTCTTCAAGCTCTCCAATTTTTATCATAGAAAAAAGTGCGGTATAAAAGCTAAGACGATCCGCTTGATCCGGCATATATGAGTGAGGAATTCCAATCTCAAAAAAAGTATCTATTGTTGGCGAAGAACGCTCTTGCTGTTTTGGCAGATCTTTAAATACTTCTTTGAATTCGTCTTGCTTTAATTCATCCACCGCCTCATCAAGAAGTTTTAGATACATATCAAATCCGATTGTATCAATAAATCCGCTCTGTTCGGTTCCAAGTAAATTTCCCGCCCCGCGGATTTCAAGATCACGCATTGATAGATTAAATCCTTCACCAAGATCGGTATATTCTTCAACTGCCTGCAATCTTTTAACCGCTTTTTTTGTAATTGTATCTAAAGACGGAACAAGAAAATATGCATACGCCTGCCTATCACTTCTCCCTACTCTACCCCTAAGCTGATGAAGTTCAGCTAAACCAAATCGGTCGGCACGATTAATTATAATTGTATTAACATTTGGAATATCAAGACCGCTCTCAATTATTTTTGTTGAGATCAGCAAGTGATACTGTTTGTTCAAGAATTTATGAATCACATCTTCAAGTTCCGACGGTTTCATTTGTCCGTGTGCAACACCAATTTTTATTTCAGGTACATATTTTCTTATGTACGCTGCAATTTTATCAATTGATTGAACGCGGTCATGTACAAAATATATTTGTCCGTTACGTTTTACTTCCGTCAAAATCCATTCACGTACTTTATGAATATCGAACATTTCAACTTTTGTGTAGATTGACTGCCGGTTCGGCGGCGGAGTTGCTATGATTGAAAGATCACGTGCGCCAAGCAAAGAAAGATTCAGCGTTCTTGGAATTGGCGTTGCAGTTAAAGTGAGAGTATCAACATTTGCTTTTAACGAACGCAATTTTTCTTTAGCCATCACTCCAAAACGATGCTCTTCATCAATTATAAGAAGACCGAGTTCTTTAAAAGAAATATCCTTTGAAAGCAGGCGGTGGGTTCCGATTACTAAATCAACCTCACCTTTTTCAAGTTTTTTTGTAATTGTTGTTTGTTCTGATTTGTTTTTGAATCTGGAAAGTGCCTCTACTTTAACAGGAAATTGTGTTAAACGGTCTCTAAATGTATTGTAATGCTGTTCAGCAAGAATTGTTGTCGGTACAAGCAGAGCAACTTGTTTTCCGTCATTGATTGCTTTGAATGCGGCACGAACTGCAACCTCAGTTTTACCGAATCCGACATCACCGCAAACAAGCCGGTCCATCGGGTTTTCGCTTTCCATATCACGTTTAACTTCTTCTGTAACTTTTGTTTGATCAGGTGTATCTTCATAAAAGAATGATGCTTCAAGTTCCTTTTGCCAAATGGAATCCGGGCTGAAAGAAAATCCTTGAGCGGATTTTCTTCTTGCATAAAGTGTAATAAGTTCGCGTGCCGCTTCTTTGATTTTTGCTTTGGCTTTTTTCTTTGTTGATTTCCATTCGCCTCCGCCAAGAACAGAAAGTTTTGGTGCAATATTATCCTTAGAAGAAAATTTTTTAACTAACGATAGATAATTCAAATTAACATAAACTACTCCGCCTTCGGCATACAAAATTTTTATTGATTCCTGTTCCGTTGTTCCAATCTTAATGGTTTCCAATCCAACGAATTGCCCGATCCCAAAATTCTCATGAACAACAAAATCTCCTTTTTTGATCGAAGCAAAATCTTTAACCCGTGATTTTTTGTACTTAAGTTTTTGGGAAATTTTTGTGCGGTACGGTTTGTTAAAAATTTCGTAATCTGTGAGAAGAATAAGATTATCCTGCTTTGATATAAATCCGCTTTTTATTCCAAACACAATTATCTTGATCTTACCTATTTCAAATAATTCCGCCAATTCTTTTTTATAATCAGATAGTAATTCAAAGAGACGCTGATTTTGTAATTCATTTTCAACGGCAATAATTATTTGAAAATTTCTGTTTGCATAATCTTTTAAAAAAGTGAATAACAGTTCAAAGTTGGAATTTATGGCCGGTGCAGAATTTAGTTGAAGATTAATTCGCTCTTCGTGATGACCAATTGCATCTTCAATTATCCATCGAACATTTTTTTCTAATA
>VEPI01000141.1:7591-8832 GCA_012026935.1 Melioribacter sp.
CTTGCTCTTGCTCATGATCTTGCTCTTCAATATTTCCCTCGTACAATTCTTCTTTCAATTCTTCATCTATTTCTTCCTCATACTTTTGCGGAGTCACATTTGTTTTTTTGTTGAATAGATTCATCAGTTCAAATTCATCGGCAAAAACAAGCGGGTTGTTTAAGTAATCAAAAATATCTGCGCTTTGTTCTTCTGCACCGATTGATGCGGCGACAGTTGCAGAAGATAATTTATCAAGCGAGCGCTGGCTGTCAGAATCAAAACGGCGGATGGATTCGATGAAATCTCCGTCGAATTCCAACCGTACCGGTTGCTTTTCGCTATAAGACCAAAAATCAATTATTGAACCGCGCACTGCAAAATCACCGGGACCATCAACATATTTATCACGGTTATAATTTATTGTGTTAAAGTATTCAATCAGATCATTGTAAGTTAAGTTCCCGCCGATTTCTACTTTGGTTGTATTTTTATCTATTTCATTCTTTGAAGGTAATTTCAGTTTAAGAATTTCATAAGTCGAAATAAGAATAAATTTATTTCTCTTGTTAAGATCGGTAAGTCTTTCCTGAAGAGTTTCGGCATTCAATTCATCTACAGATACAATTAAATCCTCCGATTCCAAAATACTTAACTCAACTTTAGTTTCATTTACAGATTGCACTGAAGGACATAGAATAAGAATCTGTCCTTCATTCTCAACAATATTTTTTATGAAAAGAGATTTAGATGAGCCCGCAAAAGGAGAAACAAAAATCTTCTCTTTTGTGTTAGAAGAAAAAACTTTTTCTTCTAACTCGCGTATAGATTGAATACTGCTTAATAAAGTATCAAAATATTTTTCCATAAATCTCAATTCTCATTTCATAAATCCCCTTCCTTAAGAAGGGGGAATAAGGATAGGCGGTTTTTAAAATATACCACACCCTTTTCCGCAGAAGCGGAAAGGAATTTTTCACCGCAAAGTTAATATCTTTTCATAACTATAAGAACAATAAAAAAGGCGGCATAATTTGCCGCCTTATATGAAATTTATTCTTTAGAAATACGTTGAATTAAAAATCTAACGAAACACCGATCTTTATAGCATTTCTGTAATTATGATAAATGTTGGCCTTAACACCAAGAATAACCGATACCGCATATTCGACAATCAAATTAAATTTTTCCGATAAAAAACATTTTGTTCTAAAACCAACTAGCAGATTATAGATTTGATCATACTTGTACCTAATATTTGC
>VEPI01000044.1 GCA_012026935.1 Melioribacter sp.
CTTTGTGAGCGCGGGTGGGCTCGAACCACCGACCTTCACCTTAAAAGGGTGTTGCTCTACCACTGAGCTACGCGCCCTCACCATTAAAATTGCGGGCGTAAATATAAACCTCTCCCCTTTAAATTCCAAAACGGCTTATAAGTGCATAAAAAATTATTTTTCTCACTCTTTTTTTATATATTAAATCTCAAGTAAAAATTACCACTTATGAAAGACTCAAGAATATTAGTAGCGGATGATGATGAAACCCTTTGTTACCTTCTTAAAGAAGAATTGGTTAACGAGGGTTACTTAGTAGATGTTGTCTATGATGGTAAAGATGCTATAGAAAACCTGAAGAAACGTTTTTATGATATTCTCTTGCTCGATCTTGAAATGCGCGAGGTTCACGGAGAAAAAGTTTTAAGTTATGCTAAAGAGAACCATCCATCGCTACAAGTAATTGTTTTAACTGCAAAATCAGATATGCGCACAGCTATAGACTGCATTAAACAAGGTGCATATGATTTTATTACTAAACCTTACGAATTCGGTCAGCTTTGTGTAATTATTGAACGCGCGCTTGATCATAAAGATCTGTTACTAAAAAATAAAATCCTTGCATCAAAAATTAATCAACTCCCGACTAATAATATTATCGGCGAAAGTGATGTAATTAAAAAAATTATTCATTTGGCAGAACGTGCTGCAAAATCGGATTCCAATATTTTGCTTGAGGGCGAAACAGGAACCGGCAAAGAACTATTCGCTGAATTTATTCATAACCATTCTAATCATGCAGATAAACCATTTGTAGCAATCAATTGCGCTTCACTTCCGGATCAGTTGATAGAGAGCGAACTTTTCGGTTATGAAAAAGGCGCCTTTACTGATGCGAAAGCTTCTAAACAAGGTTTGGTGGAAATTGCAAACGGAGGGACACTTTTTCTTGATGAGATCGGTGAATTAAGTTTAGCATTACAACCTAAACTTCTGCGTTTTCTTGAGAATGGAGAATTTAGAAGAGTTGGAGGAGTTGTAAATTTAAATTCCTCCGTCCGTGTTATTGGTGCTACAAATAAAAATTTAATGGAAGAGGCGGAAAAGAAAAATTTTCGCCGCGATCTTTTATTTAGACTAAATGTAATCACGTTAACAATTCCTCCGTTACGGGATCGTGACGGCGACGTGCTTTTACTTTCAGAATATTTTCTTCAGAAAAAATCTCCTGTACGTTCTCTTAAAAAACTTTCTGCTGATGCCAAAAATGATTTACAACGTTATAACTTTCCCGGTAATGTTAGAGAACTTGAACATATAATTGAGCGTGCGATAATCTTCTCCGAAACTGATACAATTCAATCGAAAGATTTAAATGTGCCTAAAGAAGATTTTGATTTTACCAATTTTGTAAAAGATGATGGAACACTTCTCACTATGGATGAATTGGAAAAAATTCATATCAAACGGGCATTAGAACATCATAGTTGGAACCGCGAAAATACTGCCCGCGCTTTAGATATCAGCCAAAAAACACTCTATTCAAAAATTCTAAAATATAGTCTTAAATAGAATGAAAACAGATTCATCTGTAAAACATCTTGCACATGATCTTAATAATATTTTCACGCGTATACTAAACAGCATTGACCTACTTAAAAGGAAAGTCGCGAACATTGATACCGTACTTCCCCTTCTGAACAATATTGAAAGTGGTACTTACCTCGCATCTGAGATGATTGACGATACATTTGGCAATGTTTCAAGTAAGATTACCCAGCGGAAAATTAATTTAAATTCCATTATTGCTGATATTATCCGTTCATATACTTTACAGCAAAAAGATAAAATTGATTTTCAACTCTCACTTGATAAAAATCTTAACATGGTAGTCGGTAAATATTCTGATTTTTACCGTGTAATCTTAAACTTAGTAACTAATTCCATTGAAGCAATAGAAGGAAAAGGATCAATAAAAATCAGAACATGTAATTTGGATAACGATGATAAAATTCAAATCATTATAAATGACAACGGACGCGGTATTGAAGAACAATTTCTTTCTCAAGTGTTTGATGAAGATTATTCCACGAAAAATAAAAATAAAATTTCCGGAGTTGGTTTATCAATAGTTAGGGAAATTATAGAAAATTATGACGGAACTATTTCCGTTTTAAGTAAGGTAGGAAAAGGCTCTGAATTTAGTGTCGCATTAAATTCTGCGCCGATACTACATGATAAACCCGCTTTAAGTGGAAAGTCAATTTTAATTGCAGAAGATGAAGATATACTTCGCGAGCTTCTTTCTGAGCTTTTACAGTCTTATGATTATACAATACTTACCGCAGCAAACGGAATTGAAGTCTTGGATTTACTTAAAGTGAGAACTCCGGATTTGTTGATCATTGACCGAAAAATGCCTGAGATGGACGGAATAACATGCCTTCAAGAGATTGAACAAAGCGGGTACATATTACCAATCATTCTTGCTTCGGGCTCACCTTCTGAATTTGATGAAACTCTGCCAGATAATTTAGTAAGTAAAATAATTAACAAGCCGTACAACTTTGAGGAATTGCTTTCTTTAGTAAAGGAATTAATCGGCTAGATCCTTCTTTTCGTCCGATTTTAGATCAATAATATTAAGATCATTTACATATGGCGTGATAACAGGTTTTTTAATAGATCCGAGTTTATCAAGGACAGAAATAATTTCTCTTGCTGCATTTTCTATAAACTCAATTCTCTTTAAAATGTTTTCCGTAGAATAATTTGCTTTAGTAATTTCTCTTCGAATTGCTGCTGTAGATAAATTGATCAATGTTAACGGCTGTTTTATCTCGTGATTTGCAGTTACAACGGTTGCGGCGAATGTTTTAATTTTTTCTATTTCAATAAGAAATTTATTTGTTTCACTAAATCTAAGCGCTGAATTTATCCGTGCGATCAATTCAGTACGGTTAAAAGGTTTCTTAATATAATCGAAAGCACCGGATTGTAATCCTTGTTGCAAATTATCTGCTTCCGTTAAAGCAGTTAATAAAATTATAGGAATAAGTTTTGTCTCTTCTTTAGATGATAACGTTTTGCAGACGTCAAAGCCGGAAATATCGGGCATCATAACATCTAAAAGTATTAGATCCGGTTTTTCATTAACAGCTTTTTGAATCCCCATTTCACCATTGTAAGCCTTTGCAGTTTCAAAACCTTCACGCTCAAGTCTGTCTTGTAGTAAGAAGACACTATCCGGACTATCGTCAATAATCAGAATTTTTTTCATTGGCATTTAACCAACTTTGGCTTTCAAATATTTTTTCAATTTTGAGGCGAGTACTTGTGAGTTTATCGGCTTTGTAACGAGATCATTAAAACCATTTTTTTCAATAACTTCTTTATTATCCAGCATAGCATATGCTGTAAGAGCAATTACAGGTATATTCTCTAATTTTTTCTCTTTGCGTATTTGTCTTATTGTCTCGAATCCATCCATCTGCGGCATCATTATATCTAAAAATATTAAGTCCGGTTCAACATGATTCAATGTTAATAAACATTCCATGCCATTGTGTGCAAATATGGTATTACAGTTCATTTCTTTTACAAACTCACCAATTGTAAAAAGTGCATCGTTATTATCATCAACAATTAAAATAGTTGGTTTTGAATCTTTGCTGCTTTCTTCCTTCATGTGATAATTTTCTTGTTCATTTGTAAATGTTCCTTCAATAAGATTACTTTTTCTATTTGTAACCTCGTCATCAATCTTTAATCTGTCACGTAATACTTTCAATACATCCAGCGGGTGAGATTTTACAGTTAATGCTATTTCCTTAAACTTAATATTCATTCTTTCTATTTGATCCGGAGATAATAATTTTGGTAATTTTAAAATAACAGGAACATTTTTTAGCAGCCTGTCTTGAGACATCTCATAAATTATTTGTAGTGATTGTTCCATAAAGGCGGTAATATCTACAATAACAAGGTGCGGCTGTTCATTTCGAATTTTCTTATTAACATCCGTTGATGAAGAAATAATTGCAACATCAAAAGTATCTCCGAAAGATTTTTTGAATGCTTCATATTCTTCTTGGTTAGTATCAACAAAAACAATCTTTCGAATATTTTTTTCAAAATGTGATTCAACCTTCGATATTAATTCCTTAAAGTCATTGAAATTAATTTTTTCAATAATAAAATCGAAGATCTCCGGTTCCCAACCGACTTTTTCTTCTTCTACAATTATTGTTAGAACAATTGGGATATACCGTGTTAATGAATAGCCTTTCATAGAAGGGATAAAAGACCAAAGATTACCTTCCTTTATAAACGGGTTAAATATAACCGCATACGGCAATTTTTCTTTTGCCAAACGTAAACCATCGTTGGAGTTTGAAGTTATTATAACATCGTAATCATAGGAAGACAAATAATCACCAATTAACTTTTGTGAATCAGTATTATCATTAATTATGAGTATTGATTTTGTAGGCTGTTGTTCCTTTTCGGGTTCAGTTATAGTTAAGAATTGGTGCTCTTGAATTTCAACAACATCAAGTACTGCATCGGGTAAAACAAAATAAAATCTTGAACCCTCACCCGGAGTACTCTGAAGAGAAAGTGTTCCTCCAAGCAATTCAACATATTTTTTACAGATAGCTAGGCCTAAACCGGCACCACCATATTTCCTTGATGCACTTCCGTCAACCTGTCTGAACTCGCTAAAAATAATTTTTTTATTTTCCTCTGAAATACCTATTCCGGTATCGGTTACACTAAACTCAATATCACTTCCATTAATTAATTTAATTCCAAGTTGAACAGATCCAATTTCAGTGAACTTAACTGCATTTACTAATAAATTAATTAGAACCTGCTCAAGCTTACTTTTATCCGTATTAAGAAGAACGCTAGAATTTTTCTCCATATCAAAATGTAATTCAAGATTTTTCTCAGAAGTGATTTGATGAATGTTCGGATAAATTTCTTCGAGAGTATCATTTAGTAAAAAGCTCTCTTTTTTAACTTCAATTTTGCCTGACTCAAATTTTGAGAATTCCAATATGTTAGTGATTAAAGAAAGTAATCTTTTCCCGTTCCGGTGAACAATATTCAAGCGGTCTTTAGCTTTCACAACAACAGAGCTGTCTTTAATTAATAATTCCGTCAATCCGAGAATAGAAATTAAAGGTGTTCTAAGTTCGTGGGACATGCTTGCTAAAAATTCTGATTTCACTTTTGTCAGCTCGACTGCTTTGATTCTTTGTTTTTCGAGCTCATCTGCTTTGTCTTTCAACTGCGTGTGAAGTTCTTTCAATTCATCATTTTTCTTAATAATCTGTTCATTTTGTTTTTGATATTCTTCATTAAGTTCTTTCAACTCACCGATAAAATTTTCAAGCTGTTCAAAAGACTTTGCGTTAATAATTCCAACAGCCAGCTGTTCGTGGATAACATCAAGATAACTGCGAACGTCCGTATGCGGATCAGATTCTGCAGCTAATTCCAGAACGCCAATAGTTTCTTTATTATAAACAATCGGGTAGATTATCAAATATTTTATTTTGATTGAAGCTATGCCGGTTTTTATTTCGGGAAAATTATCTGTGAACCGGAATTCAACTTTCTCTTTCTTTTCAACAGCATTACTGTAAAGACTAACATCTTGTTTTAATTCAATGAAATTTTTGCTGATACCAAACGATGAAATTAGTCTTAATGATTTATGTTCAACAAGATATAGCACGCCAAAAGTTAGTCCAGTTGACTTAATTATTTTTGATAGTGCGGCATCAGATATTTCAATCAATGTCGGGTTTTGGTTTATGAGAGTTATAAACTCAGAATATTCTTTCTCGGTTCTTTTATTCAGTACCAGTTCATCAAGCATATGATTGAAAGTTTCTCCGAATTTACCTATTTCATCATTTGTAAGAATAGGAACACGGTGATCAAGATTTCCTTTACCGGTAATCTCGGCGGCTTGACTTAATAAAGAAACTTGCTCTCTAAGTTTGGCTGTAAAAACCCAAATTACAATAAAAGTAATTGCACTACCGGACAGGACAACAAGCAGCATCACTAATTTTAATGTGCCCCTGAATTCAACGCCTTCCTTATAAACATTAAAAACAATAAAATTAATTTTTGCGCCCGGTGTAAGAATAGACTTTGGAATAAAAAGCGTTGAAGCGAAATCCGCATTGTCTAATTCTGCAGAATATAAATCGAAACTGTTGCGGTATTTTAAATCACGAACTGCATTTATTATACTTAACAGATATACTTGATTCTTTTCCGGATTAGAAATTTCAACCGGAGAATTATTAATTACCAAAGCAACTTCAGCGCGTATTTTTTGAGAGATTCGATTTAGATACTTGGAAGAAATTAGATTTCCATAATAAACTGTTTTACCGTCTGGAAATTGGGCATAACGCAGAACCACATTAGGATTATCAGAAAAGAATTGTCTAAACGACGATGACCGGATGTTTAAATAAGATTCCGACCTAATTTTGAATTCGCGTGTATTTATAAGTGAATCATTAACTAGTGTAAAACAAAAATCAATCGAAGTAGAATCAAGATTAATTCTATTAAAATTTCCTATTTGAGGTGAGATTAATCGGAATTCCTCTTCTATATTTTGATTTTCATTTTGAAAAACAAATGCAAAATCGTTTGCGGAATTAAGAATTGATTTGGATTGCTGTTGAGATAAAATGCTGCCTGCTAATGAATAGAAAACTAAAGTCGAAGCTATAGACATGATCAGGACAATAACAAATGCGATCAATATGAAACGATAGTTAAGTCTCATTGTTCGATGGACCTTCCGGTTTAATAAAATTTTAATCGGAAAGAAATGCTATAATTAATTTTGCGATGGCATTACAATTAACACGTTGACGGTTAGAAAATTTTCAACATCATATCATTACAAAGACCAGCTAACCAGGCTTTTTATTTTACATCATCTTTTTCTTTTTTAGTGGATTGTTCTCTATACTTTTCTAATTCGTTTTTTTGTTGCTCAATAGAATTCCTTAAAATTGTTTGCTCTTTAGGTTTAGCAAATCGTTCCTTAAGCGACGGAAGAATTTCTGCTTTAATGAGAAGTATAATTTCTTTTTGAGTAAGTGAAACTTGATCGTAACCGAATATGTATCTTAATCCAAATACCCACCATGGCAGATCTTTTAAGAATGGAACACCTCTACGTACCGTTGTCTCTTCGTTAGTAATTAATCCGCCTATAGCAGTTTCTTCTCCGTTGAGTAAAAGAAGATTTGTTGTTACTTCTGTTTTAGGTTTTTCAGTTGATAATGAACCGATTATAACTGAACTTCTTTCCATTCTAACTTTTAATGCTACGTAATCAATTCCTTCTTCAGTCATAATTGTCGGTGTTGCTTCAATTATAGTTCCACTTTGATAGAATTTGTCAATCAGGTTTCCCGCAAAATCTCTTTCTTTAATTGAAAACTCAGAGCCAACCTGAGTTCTTCCTTGTTTTCCATTGATGGCTGTTATAACGGGACGTGAAATTATTTTTCCAAGATTCTCATCTTCAAAAAATTTGAGTAATGCAGTAGCTGAGCCGTCGAATGGACCCATTGAAAAAGTAGATTTACTATTAAGATTAAATTGAGGCGGATTCTGTGTGGTTTGTCCTGTTGTTGTAGATGTACCGCCTGTTGAGGTCGCTTGATCTTGAATAGAAACTAATTTACCGCCAACTGTTAATCCGGTTTGGGATAAAAGAAATTCCCAATTAATTCCCATCTCTCGCATTTGAGCTATGTTTGCTTCAAACATAACTGCTGAAATTTTTACTTCTCTTTCGTCAATTGATACAAGACTAGAATCGCCTTTACCTTTTAAATCACTTTTTCTCTTAACAATTATGGCGGATTCAGTTTCTTCAATAAATAAATTATTATACTGAACAATAATTAAAAGAGCTTTTTTGTACTGCATCTTATCAATTTCAATTCCGATTGGTGTTGAAATACTCAGCGGCGATACAACTTTCTTGCCGGTAACTTTCTCACTTACTTTGCTTATTATTTGTATGGCCTGATCAAAACTGATATTCTCTGATAATGTAACAAGTTCGTCCGGGCTAACATACCCTTTTAGTTTCTCCTTCAAATCAATCTGACCGTGAGTGATTGACATTAATGCGAATAGAATTATAAATACAATTAGCTTTTTCATTTTATTTACTCTGCTTTTTTTCTTTTTCAAGTTTCAAATTGTAATTCTCTATTATTCCGCCTTTATTAAGTACAAAATTTACTTCGTTATTCTGATAATTAATGTTGGTAAGATAGCCAAGGTATACTTGATCACCTTCCCATAATAAATAAGTATTACCGCTGGCATCAGAAAGGAAAGCGCCATCCGGAATAAGTGCCAACAGGTGAGCTGATTGAACATCTAATAGTTTATCCTTATTAGGAGGTATCTCGTTTCTAATAAGAGGATAGAAGAAATCATAAATTGGATTTGGAATAATCTGATTTTCCTTAAAATTCTTAACAAAGAAACGATTGTCGTTTGAATAATAAACTTTTGCCTTAAACTTGTAAGTTACAAGATAGTGCGGCGTTCCGTCTTGATCTACTTTTACATTGTTTGTTAAATCAATATCGCTAATTTTTTTGAGCTGTTTACTTTCTTCAATAGCATAAATTAGTTTAATAAAATCATTGAATTCAGCAATACCATTTAAATTGTAATGATAGATATTGTAATCAGTAGATGTTTCAATCTCTGTAAATTCTATATTCACATATGAGTTTTGAGAAAAATTAAAACTTACTTGATTCACAAAATCGAAGAATGATGCCTGCGTAAGTTGATACGGTATGTTATACTTTCTATTAACTAATATTGAATCAAGTTCTGCCACTCTTTTCTTGTCCTGATCCAACTGTATATTCAGTGCATCCGTATCAAGTTGGTAAAGTTTTAAATCCCGTATTTTTTTCTGCCTATCATTAATTTTCCCTTTTTGTATAACGAAATGGAAAAACCCACCGCTAACTACAATAGCTATAAAAATTATTAAAATAATGATCGTATTTTTTATTTTACTGCTCATTTTGTAGTAAGAGTATCCTTCATTAATTTCAGATTAAGAATGTATGCAAAAGCGCTTTTTTCTCTTAACGGCTCATAGTTAATACTTTTCAATAAGGAAGCCTGGTTTTGATCTGCAAACTCGGTAAGTACGCTTCTATTTAATGAATAACCACTCAATTTGATTTCATCGGGGGTTATTGTTTCAATTTTAGTTACCCAAAAATTTCTTCTTCTTTCAATAAAATCGGACATTCTAAAAATTGTTTTATTCCAAATACTGGAACCTGCCGATGCTTGATCAAGAATTTTTTGAGTGGCATCAAAATTTTTAATTCTTTCTACAATTGGAGTGATTTCATCTACAAGAGCTTGATTTTCAATTTGCCGTTGATTAAGCCGGGCAATTTCATAATCTAGATCTTTCATTTCTCGGATATTGGAAAGTATTGAGAATGTAAAATAAAATGCCGCTCCAAAAAGCAGAGGCATAACTGCATAACTGTGCCAACCGAACTGCAGGAATTTTTGGTTTTCCTGAATGTATTTTGGTAAAAAGTTTACACCGACATAAGTTTTTTCAAGTTCGTCAAAATATTCTACCGCAACGGAGATTGGAATGGCGTACAAAGCCATATTTGTCTGATCTTCTTCACTGATGGAGGAAATATTAAAATTTTCAAATTTAAGTTCCGAAACATTTGCTTCGGGAAATGTTCCATAGAAAGAAAGAATTAAGTTTTCAGATCGGTCTTCACCGCATATAATTATATTGTCTAACTTAGGAATGCCGCCATTTTCCATTTCCAAAAGTATTTTGGAAAAATAAACATCATAAGTATGAAGATTTTTTGTTCCAATATCTAAGGTTGATCCGATATGAGTAAGCTTTTGTCCTTCCATAAAGATCAGCTTACTATATTCTTTCCCTATATAGACTATAAGAGAGTAATCTTCAGGAAAAAATTTTGTGGATTTTGAAACGTAATATGCTAAAGATAATTCTGCAGTTTTAATTGTAGGTATTTTTAAATATCGCTTTTTATTATAGTTGGCAAGTTGATTTATCAAACCAACGCAAGGAATTTCTCCTTCAATAAATACACCAAGCATAGATTTTTCATTCAACTCAAAAACATCTAACAAATCTTCAGTTACTTCTATTCCCTTTGATGCCTGTAAATCTTTAATAACATTCTCGATCAATTTTTTCTTATTAGTATCACGCGGTCCTTCGTAAGTATGAAAATTTATTACCGGTTCTGTTACAATTGGAAGAAAAAGTAAATTGCTAAGTTTAAAATCAGATAAAAGAGAGTTAAGCTGGCCAACATCAGATTGGTCAATCTGCAAAGAAGAAGATGGGAGTACTCCATCAGCATCAAGATTATCAAAAGAGACTTGATCCGCAGAAATTAAATCCCCGCCATCAAGTTCTGCCATTACATCCTGTTTTAATGATGATTGAAGTTTGCGTGAGATAGTAAGAGAACCAACGCTATGAATTTTAATACCGTCTTTCTCTTTCGATAAAACAGCAAGCTTTGCATCTGTACCCTCACAATATAAACAGACAACTTGTTTCATCTATCCCTTTAGCAATTGAAGAATTCTGGTTTTATTATTAGCATAAGCAATCGTATTTTCTTTAGAAATTTTCTTTTCGGCATAAAGCCTTAACAAATCCTGTTCCATCGTAACCATGCCCTGAGGCCCGCCTTGATTGATCATCATGTAAATTTCACTGGTATTATTGTTCTTTATTGCCGCTCTTACCGAAGGAGTCACGATCAAAACTTCTTTAGATAGTACTCGCTTGCCATCTAAACTAGGTACAAGTTTCTGCGAGGCAACTGAAATTAAAACGTCTGCAAGACGATTTCTTACTCTTTCTTGTTCGGTGGGATTAACCTCAGCGATAATACGGTCTATTGATTCTACAGCAGATGATGTATGTAATGTTGAAAATACTTTATGTCCAGTATCTGTTACTTCTAATGCAGCCATGATTGTATCGGCGTCTCTCATTTCGCCTATTACAATAATATCCGGATCTTGGCGTAATGCTTGAGTAACACCTTCCTTAAATGAGTTTACATCTCTGCCTACTTCACGATGTTTAATTATTGCTTTTCTTGATTTGTGAACATACTCAATAGGTGATGCAATAATTACAATATGGCATGGATCAGCATCATTGTGAAAATCAATAATTGCATCAAGCGTTGTAGATTTACCAGAGCCGGTGATTCCGGTAACCAATGAGAGACCAAATTTAATGTAACTATGGCTCATTGTTTTAACAGCAACCGGATGAAATTCTAAAGATTCAATTGGACGTATTCTTGTCTGTATCGAGCGCATATTTAGAGCAATGCTATCAAGATCAAAATATGCATCGGCTCTAAATCTAACAGCTAATTGTGCCTTATCGTAATGGAATGAATAGCTGAAATCAAGATTTCTTTCTTGTAATAAATATTCTATTTGGCTTTTACTAAGCAGGGTCAAAATAAGTGTTGAAGCTTCATCTTCGGTAAATTGAGGGATATCTGCAACTCGCTCTTTCTTTCCAAAAATTCTGAACCAAACATAATTTTGAGTACCATATCCGCCTAACTCAACATCGGATGCTTGCCTGTCAATCATTGTTCCTAAAATACCATTGATCAATTGTAAAATGTGAAGACGTTGCTCAACCTGAAGCTCGTGAATGTGTTCCGCTATATAATTAACGCGCTCAGGGCCAAAAACAGTCGAGGGTATTTTTGCTGTAAAAGCTGTAAGAATCTGCTTAGCATCTGAAGTCATTAAAAGCCGTCACTTAAATGAAAAAATAGTAAAGTGTTTATTACAATATAAATAAAAGATAGCTGAATTAGTCTTCCATTGTTGCGCCAATAACTTCTTGAATAGAAGTTAATCCTTGCTGCACTTTTTCAAAACCGGAATCGCGCAAACTTTTTGTTCCGTCTTTTCTTGCTTGATCGCGTAATGCTTCTTCATCAATTTCTTCACCAGCACGAACAATTAATCTTCTAACTTCTTTTGTAAAATAAAGAGCTTCATGTATTGCCATTCTTCCTTTATAACCACTGTGATTACATTTCTCGCAACCCACCGCATCATAAATTTCATGTCCTACCCAATCTTTCAATTCTAATCCGGTGGGAAGTAAATGTTCTTCAAGATTCACAATTCTCTTTTTACAACTTTCGCATAATTTTCTAATAAGTCTTTGAGCAACAATAATGTTAATGGCATAAGCAATAAGAAATGGCTCAACACCCATTTTAAATAAACGCGCAACAGCACTGGGTGCATCGTTTGTGTGCAATGTAGAAAAAGTTAAGTGACCGGTGTTAGCAAGCTTAATAGCAGTTTCAGCTGTTTCTTTATCACGCATCTCACCAACGAGAACGATATCAGGATCGTGACGCAAGATTGATCTGATTGCCTGTTCAAAATTCATTTTGTAACCAATCTTAAGCTGGCGGGCTCCTTCAATAACGTACTCTACAGGATCTTCAACTGTTAAAACATTTTTAGTGGGATTGATTACCTGATAAAGAGCCGCAACTAACGTTGTGGATTTACCGCTTCCTGTTGGTCCCGTTAAAATAACCATTCCCTGAGGCTGACTTATTGCTTTTACAAAAGCTGTGTTTGCATAACCGGTGAGCCCTAATTTTCCTAAATCACGGATTACTTTTCTATCATCAAGAATTCTTATTACTATACTCTCAAATTTATTTTTTAATTCCGTACCAACCGTAGGAAGAACGGAAACTCTATAACGAATTATATGTCCATCAATTTCCCGTTGGATAAAACCATCTTGAGCGCGTTCTCTTTCAAATCTATCAAGTCCCTTAGAACGGTCTTTTACAACTGCCATTACTGCTTCGGGCAATGTACTTTCTTGAGTATGCCAAAGCATCAATTTACCATCTAAGCGAAAATGTATTTCTGTTTTGTTTCCGGATTTTGGAATAATATGAATATCACTCACACCTTTTCGAGTTCCTTCAATTAACGCAGCTTCAACTAAATTTATTAACGCACTTTTATTAATTTCTGCATCAAGCTCTTCTTCGTTAACCGATGTTTCATCTTCAACTACTTGAATTTCTTCACCGGCTTCTTGGACTAATTTTAGATATTCATTCTCTGAAGACACAAGAAGGGTAATTAATTTCTCATAATCTTTTTTTCTGAGGTAATTTATCTCATACTTTTTAATATTTAATGTATATGCAACCTTTGCAATATTTCTATCAGTAGGATCAACTGCTGCAAGAATTAATTTGTCCTTTTGTTTTTCATCAAATTTAAAAGGAATAACACGGTGATCAAGAAGCATTTTCTGAACTTCTTTCCCTTGCCGAGTCATGAGGTTTTTCATTTCGGTGACTCGTTCTTCAGGTAACTCTTCCGGATGAATATTTAATTCCTTAAAAGCATAAAGGACTGCAACTTCTCTAAATATTATATCATGATCATAACCAAATTCATCAACTAAAATTTGGGCAAGATTTCTTTTTAGTTTGGTTTGATCATTATCTTTGATTTTTAGAGATTGCTCTAAAATTTTATGATCAATAATTCCTTTTTTTAGAAGTAGGTAACCGATCTTATCGGTCATTTCAAGCTGCGCCTCAATCATCGTTTTAGCTTCCTATTTTTTATTTCATTACAGGTGATTTAGGACTAATGGTTGCTGTCTCAGCAGATACAAGAGTAAGGCCAATCATTACAATCATGATTACCATTGCAATTCCCACCTGTATAAGTTCAATTACATTTTTAAGTCTGTACACTGTTTCGCTTTCGTAATAATTAGCAAGTTGTAATGCAGTATTTTTAATAGTACCGGTTTCTTCGCCCGAATGAAATCTTGAAAGAGCAGTTTCAGTAAAAACACCGCTTGCGGTAAACGCCTCTGTAATTCCAATACCTTTTTTTATCATTAAAGGTATGGCAACATTCTTAATTTGGTGTTCAAAATAAGAATTACCAGCAGCTTCTGCAGCTATTCTTATTGGTTCAATACTTTCTGCTGATCCGCTGTATAATGTATAAAATACTCTGCAAAATACTTCAATTAGAGTTTTATGTATCAAGGTACCCATGATTGGCATTTTGAGCATCATTCGGTCTATAAAAAATTTACCTTTTTTTGTTTTTGAGAATTGCCAAAAGACAATCGGCGGCACAATAAAAATCAACGCGACCAACAAACCGTTACCCATTAAAAAATCACTTATTTTAAGAGTAGCTGCTGTTAATGGCGGAAGTTTAATATTAAATTTTACAAATAGTTTTGCAGTTTCAGGAAAAATATATCCTACATAAAAAATTACAGCTAGTGCAAGGACAAAAAGTGTAACCATCGGAGTTATTAAAGCGCTTTTTATATTCTTTCTAAATTCCTGTTGTCTTTCTAAAAACTTAGCAGTTGCTTTATAAATTTCCGCCATGTTACCGCTTTTAGAAGCTAATCCCAACATATATGCAGTAAATTTTCCAAAGACTGATTGATAACGTAAAAATGTAGCTTCACTATCTGCACCTTTTTTCATTTCATTATTAATTTGTTTTAGCGTCTCTCTCAGTGTTTTATTTTCGATGTCGTTAACAAGTAAAGTAAGAATCTCACTATAAGGTAGTTTTTGATCAAGGAGTTCAGCGCTAATTTTAACAAATGAAACAATGTCCTGCTGTGGGGGTTTAAGATTAAATTCTAAAAGTTTTCTGTTAACGGATATTACTTCATAACCAAGTTTTCTAAGAGCTGCAACTACTTCTTCTTTATTAAAAGAACGTTGTTCACCCCTTATTGGTTTTTCTCTCCCCTTTTTAATTTTATAAAGGTAGGTGTTTTTCTTTTCAATTGACTGGATTTTGAGCTGATTTTTTTCAGCAAGTTTTTGAACTTTCTTTTTTGCCTCTGAGTAAGTGGGTTCACTTAATGAACCGCTTATTACTTGTCCGTTAGTCTTCTGAGCTGTAAACCGAATTTCTATCATATATAAATTTAATTATTAAAAAAAGAAAGCCGATAATCCAAATTATTTAGGACTATCGGCTTTTAATTTAACAAAATTATTGTTAAAAATTAATTGTTTATCGTAGTGGAAGTGATTGAATTTGGTCCGACTACCATCGTTACTTTTACTGCACTAGTACCGTTATTTCCTTTTTCAGTACCAGTACCTACTAAAGTAACTGTTTGTGCTGCAATTGTCGCAGCATAAGTACCGTTACCTGTTGTATCTAGTGCGCCTGGGACTGTCCATCCTGTAAAAGTATTACCACCACCACCAAGAGCAGTTGGTTTTCTGTACCATTGTTGTGATAATGATGCTAAGTTTGTTAAGTCTGCAATAACTCCATCACGATTAGCTTGTGAAGCACTTGCGGTAAACACATTGATACCTACGACAACTGCGATACCAACGATAATGACACCTAGAACGATTAGTAACAATTGCTGTTGACCCATTGAAATACTCCTTGTAGTTTGTTAAAGATTGTTATTTAGTACAACTTTTTAATTATTGATAGTTGTTGACGTAATTGAATTTGGTCCAACTACCATGGTTACTTTAACAGCACTAGTTCCGTTATTACCTTTTTCATAACCTGTTCCTACTAAAGTTATTGATTGTGCCGCTACTGTAACTCCGTAAGTTCCATGGCCGGTTGTATCAAGTTCTCCGGGAATTGTAAAACCCGTAAAAGTATTAGCACCACCACCTAAAGCGGTTGGTTTTCTATAGTGCTGATGTGCAAGTGAAGCTAAATTAGTCAAATCTGAGATGACACCATTTCGGTTTGATTCCGAACTGTTTGCTGTAAATAAATTGATACCCACTACAACCGCGATACCAACTATAATTACACCTAGAACTATTAGCAATAATTGTTGTTGACCCATATTAATACCCCTTAATTAGTAGCTATTATATTATTTAAAAGATAAATTTTTAATTTATTCTGATCGGTAAAAATTTCCATTTTAATAATCATACTCCTATTTAAGATTATATTTATAGTCAAATACTAAACCAAATTTAAATTTTAAATAATTACTCTTTTATTGGGAATAATATATAAAATGATAGGAATAATGCAAAATAAATTCTATGCTGAATAACACATACTTTTCGAAAGGTAGTTTTTACTGGTAAATTATGGTGTGAATAGGGGTAGTGTCCTAATTTGAATTTAAGAAGAAAAGTTAATGAAAACAAATTATATATGGCTGTATATCATTGTATTTTCGTGTTTATAATAACTCATGAATCGGGGTAAAAACTAATTTTTTATTTTTATATGGAGTTCGGTCAATTGCTTATCTTCAACATGAGAAGGTGAATCATCCATTAATGAAATGCCGCTGGAAGTTTTGGGAAATGCAATGACATCTCTTATTGATGAAACACCAGCAAATAACATTGCTAATCTGTCAAAACCAAATGCAATTCCTCCATGTGGAGGGGCTCCAAACTTAAAAGCATTCATTAAAAATCCAAATTTTTCATTTGCTTCTTCTTCTCCAATTCCTAAAGCATCGAACATTTTAGATTGTAATTTTGAATCATGAATTCTAATACTTCCTCCAGCAATTTCATTTCCATTTAGAACTAAATCATATGCTCGGGCCTTCACCTTAGCAGGATCAGTTTCCATTAAAGGCACATCTTCTAATCTTGGAGAGGTGAAAGGATGATGCATTGCATAAAATCGTTTTGTTTCTTCGTCCCACTCAAATAACGGAAATTCAGTAACCCAGAGAAGTGATGGTTTAGAATCTGGTTTTATCAATTCCATCCTTTTTGCCATTTCTAATCGAAGAGCACCCATGATGGAAAGTGTTTTTATTTTTTGTCCTGTTAAAATGAACAGTAAATCTCCAGGAGCTGCATTCATTTTCTTGATTATATTTTGTTTTTCATCATCGGATAAAAATTTGGCTACAGGGGCATCAAGATCATTTTCTTTCACTCTCATCCAAATCAATCCGCCTGCGCCAAGTTTTTTTACAAAATCTGTAATTACATCAAGTTGATTGCGTGTATAATTGCCGCAATTTTTTGCAAGTAGCCCAGTAATAATGC
Source organism: Melioribacter sp. (assembly GCA_012026935.1). Lineage (GTDB taxonomy): Bacteria > Bacteroidota > Ignavibacteria > Ignavibacteriales > Melioribacteraceae > Fen-1258. The sequence continues at coordinate 17,193 of VEPI01000044.1, forward strand.
CGTTGTTAGTAACAGAATCTTTGAAAACTCTAAACTCAGAGTTGAGGAATACATCATTGAGAGTAACCATTTCAAGATCGAAACGAAGATCAGGTTTATCACTTCCGTATTTTTCCATTGCACTATCATAGCTCAAACGCAGAAGTGGTAAAGTAATTTCATAACTAAGAATTTTCTTAAAAAATTCTTTCATCAATCCTTCTACAATCTCAAAAATATCTTCCACATCAACAAAAGACATTTCAACATCTATCTGTGTAAATTCATATTGACGATCTGCCCTAAGATCTTCATCCCTAAAACATTTTACTATTTGAAAATACCTGTCAATCCCTGCAACCATTAATATCTGTTTATATGTTTGCGGCGATTGTGGTAATGCATAAAATTTTCCTTTATGCATTCTGCTGGGAACTAAAAAATCACGCGCTCCTTCAGGAGTACTTTTCATTAATATTGGTGTTTCTACTTCAACAAATCCGTTCTCATCAAAATATTTTCTTGCAATTTGATACATACTATGACGAAGTAATAGATTTTTTTGCATTTCGTTTCGGCGCAGATCTAAAAAACGGTACTTCAATCGAAGATCCTCATGAACATCAATCATATCCTCAATTGGAAATGGAGGGGTTTCCGAATGATTCAGAATTATTAATTTATCTACCATAACATCTATATACCCGGTAGGTAAAGCCGGGTTCTCGGTTCCGGCAGGACGTTTTCTTACTTTTCCCTCAACAGAAATAACATATTCACTTCTTAGTTTTTTACCGTGTTCATGTTCGTTTGGATTATAAGTAGGTTCAAAAACAATTTGTGTCATACCGTGGCGGTCCCGCATCTCAATAAAAGTTACACCACCTAAATCGCGCCGGATTGCTACCCACCCGTTTAAAACTACGTTTTGACCAATATTACTCTCCCTAAGTTCACCGCATGTATGTGTTCTTCTCTTGAATTTCATAAACCCTTTATAACTCCGATAAAAAATTTTAGGGCACAAAGATAAACATTTACAAAAGGGTATTCAAATTAGGATGTGGACAAGGTTTCTTTGAGTACGTTGAATTATATTTACAGCAATTAACTTTTGAATTCCCGAATGAAGATTGTAGTTGATGAAAATATTCCCCAAGCTCGCGATGCCTTTGGTAATATTGGAGAATTAATGTTATCACATGGACGAGAAATCTCGAATGAGCTTTTAGCTGATGCTAATGTCTTATTGGTTCGTTCAATCACTAATGTTGATGAAAAATTATTGACCGGCACAAAGGTAAAATTCGTTGCCACTGCAACAGCAGGCACAGACCATATTGATAAAGAATATTTAATTAAGAATAAGATAACATTTGCAGATGCAGGCGGCTGTAATTCTTTTTCAGTTGCTGAGTATTTGATCGCCGCTTTGTCTAATATTTCTTCAAAAAATAATTTCTCTTTTAATGAAAAAAGTTTGGGTGTTGTTGGAATTGGTAATGTTGGAAGTAAGGTAGTTCGTTTTGCAAAATCACTTGGCTTTAACGTACTGCAGAATGATCCGCCTCTAGAACGAAAACTTGGCACCAAAGGTTTTGTGCCGTTTGAAGAAATTTTAAAATGCGATATTATTTCATTTCATGTTCCGTTTACTCATACAGGGATAGATAAGACTTACCACATGTTGAATGAAAAAAATTTCCATCAGATAAAAAGCGGATCAATTTTAATTAATACATCGCGCGGTGAGGTTGTTGATAATAAAGTTTTGAAACAAAGATTACACAATAATGATGATCTAATTACAGTTTTAGATGTTTGGGAAAACGAACCGAATATAGATTTTGAATTACTTGAAAAAGTTAATCTTTGTTCAGCACATGTTGCTGGCTATTCACTTGAAGGAAAAGTAAACGGAACAGAAATAATTTACAACAAACTTTGTGACTTCTTAGGCATTGCTCAAAATTGGGAAGCGAAATATCCAACAGTCTCTAATCCAGTTATAACGATTAATAAGAAATTATCCTTTGAAGAATTATTGAACTGTATCATCAACCGGATTTATATAATTGAGAATGATGATAAATTATTACGGGAAGGGAAAAATTTGAACTTGCATTTGCAAGCGAAACATTTTGATAATCTTAGAAAAAACTATCCTGTAAGACGCGAGTTTAATAATTACACAATAAAATTAAATTATGAGGATGTTGAAACAAAAAAGAAATTAGAGTCTCTCCGTTTTAATGTTATTTAGTTAGTACCATTTTCCGCACTATTAAATTTTCTCCCGTATAAAGTGTATAAAAATAAACTCCGGACGAAAGCGTTAAATGAGATGTGCCGAATGTAGTGCTATAAGCACCTGGCTGTTGGTATTTATTAACAAGAGTGGTTACTTCACGCCCAAGGGAATCATGAACTTTTAAAGTAACAAAACTTGCAGTAGACAATTTATAATTAATAACTGTACTCGGGTTAAATGGATTCGGATAATTCTGATATAAGGTTAGTTCATTAGGAATTATATTTTCTACTGAGCTAGTAGTTTGCAAAACGGCGTAACTGGCAAGTGTTGCAATTGAAAGTTTTGCGCATTTTTCAAAAAAGATTTTGTTTATATGTTGAATGTTATCCAATGAAGAATGGTAATAAGAATTAAAATCGTGCATACCATTTACATTTGAGTAATTTTCTATTAACAATACAGCGGAATAATTCTTATTCCAAAACGAAGCGTGGTCACTGGCTCCTGTTCCTGGATTAATTATAGCCAGATTAAGACCTAATCCGTAATCACTATTTATATTTAACATTTTGCCGGCTATCTGATTTGAATTTTGAACATTGCGAGTATGTATTTCCGCCAAGTTATCATTGTTACTATCCCAAGCTACCATATCCATATTAATCACAGCAACAATACTATCTTTATTCGAAAATGCTTGCTGAGCATAAAAGCTACTCCCGTTTAAACCGGTTTCTTCATTATCCCATAAAGCATACACAATTGAATAATCAGTTTGAAATTTGGAAAGAATTCTTGCTGCTTCCAGAACAGCCGAAGTACCACTTCCATTATCATCAGCACCGGGCGCAGATCCGGTATAAGGTCTGCTGTCGAAGTGAGCACAAATTATTACGCTCTGATTAGGTTTTTTTATTCCACGTTGTTTTCCTAAAACATTTCCTCCACCAGCATCAAAAGTTTGCAGTGAAGTTTCAAGTCCATATTTTCTTAAACGTAACTGTAAATATTCTTCTGCTGCAAAATTGCCCGAATTCGAATAAGCGCGAGATAATATAAATTGTGTTCCACTTGGAATGACAACCGATTTTTCACCCGTTAAATAATTCAGGTTTTCATAAAGTGAATCAATGCTGACTGAATTTATTATTGCAGTAATTGCTGGATTAATCTGTGCAAATATTATCTGATTCTTTACGATTAAAATTAAAATAAAATAGAAAGTAATTTTCCTCATCAGGATAAATCCTAATTGTTAACTACTAATCTAAGAAAGAATGGTTTTAGGACAATGCAATTATATATCACAACACTACTTGCATATTTATAAAACTCACCTTATATTTTCAGTTAAAATTATAGATTAACCTAAATAAATGAGAGAATTTATGCTTGACGACTTAGACGTAACCATACTTAAGAAACTTCAGGAAAACGGAAGGACCAAAAGAAATGAACTGGCCGATGCAATTGGTTTATCCATTCCTTCACTTAGTGAACGTCTCAAAAAATTGGAAGACAACGGCGTGATTGAAGGTTATTATACAAAAGTAAACCGTCATTCATTTGGTCTTGATATCATGGCATTCGTATCGGTTATTATGGATTCATCAAAGAACTATGAAAAATTTACAGAGCACGTAAAAAAGACCGCCGAGATATTGGAGTGTCATTCAATTCTTGGAGAAGGATCCCATATACTAAAAATTGTTGCTAAAGGTACAAAGGACCTTGAATTACTCCTTAGTAAGATTCAGTCTTGGCCTGGAGTTACACGAACAATTACAAGTTTTGTTTTATCATCATCTAAAGAGACAACAAGTTTAAACTTACAATCTAAAAAGGAGTAAAAATGGCAAAAGTAAATTCTCCCGCACTGAATGTTCTTTCATACATAAAAACGAACAAGATCCAATTTGTTGATTTCAAGTTCATGGATTTTCCAGGACAATGGCAACATTTCTCAGTTCCGGTTAATCAATTAAGTGAAGATTCTTTTGAAGACGGATTTGGATTTGATGGTTCCTCAATCCGTGGATGGAAACATATCCATGAAAGTGATATGCTTATCATTCCGGATGCAACGACAATGTTTCTAGATCCGTTTATAACATTGCCTACAATATCTATGATATGCGATGTATATGAACCGGCTACAAAAGAAAAATATTCAAGATGCCCGCGTAACATTGCACAAAAAGCTGATGCATATTTAAAATCAACCGGAATTGCTGATACAGCATATTTTGGACCTGAAGCTGAATTTTTTATTTTTGATGATGTACGCTTCGATTCAGGACCAAACTTTTCTTATTACTCTGTCGATTCGATAGAAGGAAAATGGAACAGCGGGCGCGAAGAGGATCCTAATCTTGGTTACAAACCTCGCTATAAAGAAGCTTATTTCCCTGTTCCTCCAACCGATAAACTAAATGACATTAGAAATGAAATGGTTGTTAACCTAATGAACATGGGAATTGATGTTGAAACACAACACCATGAAGTTGCAAGCGGAGGTCAATGCGAGATTGACTTACGATTTGCACCGTTACTAAAAGCTGCAGATCAGTTATTAATGTTTAAATATGTTGTAAAAAATACAGCAAGAAAAAACGGAAAAACAGTTACATACATGCCTAAACCTATCTTCGGAGATAACGGTAGCGGTATGCATGTTCACACAAGTCTTTGGACAAAAGGTAAACCACTTTTTGCAGGCGGCGGTTATGCCGGATTAAGTGAAATGGCTCTTTATTATATCGGTGGACTTTTAAAACATGCACCATCCTTACTTGCATTTACAAACCCAACAACTAATTCATATAAAAGATTAGTTCCGGGTTTTGAAGCTCCGGTAAATTTAGCATATTCACAAAGAAACAGAAGCGCTTCTATAAGAATTCCTATGTTCTCTAATAATCCTAAAACAAAACGCGTTGAATTCCGTTGCCCGGATGCATCGAGCAATCCCTATCTTGCTTTTTCCGCTATTATGATGGCTGGTCTTGATGGTATAAAAAATCGAATTGATCCAGGTGATCCGTTAGATAAAGATATTTACGATCTCTCTCCTGAAGAATTGAAAGATGTTCCATCAACACCCGATTCTCTCGGAAAAGCGCTTGAAGCATTGGCTGATGACCACGAATACTTATTAAAAGGTGATGTGTTTACAGAAGATGTGATAAATACCTGGATAGATTATAAGATTGCTAAAGAAATCAAACCGATGGCGTTACGTCCGCATCCCTTTGAATTTGAAATGTACTTTGATGTGTAAGCATATTTAGTAAAGTAATTTGTATTTAGAAAAAAGAAAGGCGGAAAGTTTTCCGCCTTTTCTCTTTTTAGCAACGGGCAAATTATTTAATCAACAACATCTTTTTCACTTCCACAAATTTTCTTCCACTTTCAATTGATTGGGCTGTCATTTTTACTAAATAAATTCCACTGGCACTTCTTGATGCATCAAAAGATAGTTCATAATGTCCTTCATTCTGAACTTCATTTACAAGAGATGATATTCGTTCTCCTAAAATTGTATAGACAGAAATATTCACACGGCTTTGTCTAGGCAGATCATAACGTATAAGTGTACTTGGGTTAAATGGGTTTGGATAATTTTGTAAGAGTAAATAATCTGAAGGTATTGTACTTACATTATCTACAGAAGTCAAAGTCTTAAGTTGTATTTCCTGAGTATATTCCGATTCCGTACTTGTGCTATATGCCGCAACTCTATATGTGTATTCTGTCTCAACATCTAAATTTTGATCTTTGTATGTTGTTACATTTGCACTAACAATTGCTAATTCTGCCCAGGTACCGGTAGAAGATTTTTTTCGATCTATTCTGAACCCCGATTCATTATTAGAATTGTCCGTCCACTGAAGGTTAATAGTTCTGGCAGGATTTTCAGTAAGAGTTAAATTAGAAGGAAATTTTATTGAATCCTGTTTCGTAATTTGCACTGTCCCGGTTATTGGATTCGGACCTGCAGGGAGCCAACGGAATGTAAAAGTGCCATTAATATTATGATTATTAAATGTTCCTGTTACTGCAATATTACTTGCATTAGGATTTGGAATATTTATAGCGGTTCCGGAATAAGCTCCTGTGTAAAAACCTGTTCCGCTTATATCTCCCCAAATTATAGAATTAAAGTTTGCAGTAAAACCTGTTGAATTTAATGTAATGTCTGTTGAAAAAGGAGCGCGAGGAGTTCCTAAAATATTTCCTCCCACATTCCATTCCCCATGAGCTTTTTGTTGAACTTCATCAACCGTGATTACAACAGATATATTTCCTGTGCTACCGTAAAAACTATTTACCCATTGTCCTGTCCAATTCCCTTCCATAGATTTTAAATTTCGGATTTGCGAATGGACGTTAAATGTAACCGATAATATGAACAGCAAAGAAAAAGAAAAAAATTGCTTCTTCATTCAATTGCCTCTTATTGATATTTGAACATGGAAGAACCTAATTAAAATAAGATTTTGTGTCAAGAATAAATTTCAACAAGTGATGTTGGTTAAATGGTAAACGGAAATGAAGTTGTAATAAAAATAAATTATTGCGGAAATATTATTTCTTGTGTTCTAAACGCACGCGGGAATTGGCTTTTCAATCCTTCTTTTGATGCAACTGCTGTCCCAAGAAAATAGTTTTTATACCTTACAACTTTTTGTCCACCAACTTGTAATTGTTTCTTAATAGTCCCGCCCGTGAAATAAATATTAAGTTCGGAAACATTTTCAAGCTCAATAATGTTTTTTGTAATTGCCTCGCCAAAGACTTGTGCGGCAAGCGGGTTTAATTGCAGAATTCCTCGTTTATCAATTGTACCTAATCTGGTTCCAATTCTATTAAATGATTCGAGATGATCACTGTTCCAATCATTGCAAACAAAATGAATATCATTATTCTTGATCAAATATTTGTAATCATCAAATTTATTCCTGTCAATTCCATAATAATCTGAAAGAATTTTTAAGTAACCATTTACTTTCCCGCTGGATGATTTAATCAGATCATATCTTTTTTCCTGTCTTACTGTCTTTTCAACAGGCTCTGTCTTATCAATCTTTTTCAGCTTTGCGACAAAAAATCCTTCGCTTTCAATTTCCCATGGAAAAATCCGCCGGGTTTTCTTTAACTCATTGTTAAGAATTTCATTCCCAAATTTTGTGTGTCCTTCATTGCCTCTCAAAGGTAATTCGATTTCTTCGAGTTCAACAGGATATTTATTCAGCACTTTATTTATTACCACTTCATTTTCTTCAAGTGTTAAGGTACATGTTGAATAAACAATCTCGCCGCCTACTTTACACATTTTAATTGCTGCAATAAGTAACCGCAATTGTAAGTCCGACATTGCTTCGGCTTTGCGCTGATTCCACCAATGACTAACTTCACCTTTTTTCTGAACGATCCCCAATGCACTGCACGGTGCATCAACTAAAATTTTATCAATCCGGTTCTCAAATTGCTTGCTTAGCAATTCCCCTTTACCGTGCAAAATACCAACATTTACCAAACTCATCTTGTCAACATTAAATACTAGACTTTTCAAACGGTCAACGGAAATTTCATTTGCAATCAATGTCCCGTGGTTGTTCATTAATTCTGCCAGCTGAGTTGTTTTAGAACCAGGCGCTGCACATAAATCCAGAACCGTATCATTACTTTTTGGATTAAGAACAAGAGCGGGAATCATTGACGATAAACTTTGTATGTAATACTTACCTAAAATAAATTCGAGAGTTTTGCTTACAACATCTTCGCCTGAAGTAATTCGAAATGCATTTTTAATTTTAGGGATAGGCTCAAGATGAATTCCGGAACGCTTAAGTTCCAACTCTAAATTATCAATATCGCACAGCTGAGAAGTTCTAAGATATGGTTTGTACTGACTGTTATGATATTGTTTATAATTAATTAAAAACTCTTCACCAAAGTGCGTGCGGATATAATCTGTTATGTTACTGCTAAGTTCTATCAAACTATTGTCGTGTGAGGTTGAGTGAGTTGAATACTTGTATTGAATTTCTTTTAAAACCTTTAGAGTTTGGAAAGTTCTGTTTGAACTCTTTTTCCATTTCTTTTAGGAATGAATCAAGATGTTTTTCGTAATCGCGTACTGTTTCATAAACATGCATTGCTTCCTTAGGAATTTTTATCTGCAACGGTTTTAATCTGTTCGCATATAAAACATATTTTGCTTTAAAATGATCGTCGGTTGTAAAAATAGTTTCACCAAGTTCATTTGTAATTTGGTAGCTGTCAAAAAATGGAGGCGGTAGAAAAAGAATTTTTCCGGGCAAAGAAATTTCTTCGTATTCTGCCGAGCCGATAAAATCATCCGGGAATGATTTTAATTTCTCTTTGATTTTATCAACCCAATTTTGTGCAAATTCTTTTTCTGTCATATTAGTTTATCGGTCATTTAAAATTTATATCAACTGCTTCCGGCTTTTCAACCCAATCGGCAATAAAAACATTTGTATCGTGCGACGGTTTTCTATCCGCTCTCCTATTAGAACAAAAAGCTATTTTCTTACCGTCATATGAAAACATTGGGAAAGCATCGAACGTTTCCGAATTAGTAATCTTTTCAAGTCCGGTACCGTCTATATTAATCATAAAAACATCAAATATTCTTCCACCCTTGTTAACCGAATGATTATTGGAACAGAATAAAATCTTTTTACCATCGGGATGAAAGAAAGGAGCCCAATTAGCACCGGGAAGATGTGTAACTTGTTTTGCATTCTTTCCGTCAATATCTGCAATAAAAACATTTAATTCTTTCGGTTCAACGTAACCTTCAGCAAGTAGTTTCTTATATGTTTCAGCTTCGTTGTCTTGCGGTCTGCTTGCTCTCCAAACAATTTGCTTTGAATCGCGGGAAAAGAAAGCGCCGCCATCGTAACCTAAAGTGTTTGTAAGTTGTAAATATTTTCCGGTCTTTATTTCATACCGCCACAATTCCAAATCACCCGAGCGTGTTGAAGTAAAGATTATATATTTACCATCTGGCGATACTGTAGCCTCGGCATCGTAACCACTACCTCCTATTAATATCTTGGGATCTGATCCGTCTTTGTTCGCGATATAAATATCATAGCTGTTGAATAACGGCCATACATATCTTCCTCCGCTAAACATTTGATGTTCAGGGCATTTATCTCCTGCAGCATGAGTTGAAGCATAAATAATTCTTCCATCCTTAAGAAAGTAACTGCAAGTAGTCCTTCCTTTTCCGGTAGAAAGCAGTTGATACCGTTTCCCGCTCTCAAGCTGAGATCCGTCAATATTCATTTTAAAAATTTGATCGCACGGTTGTAAATTAATTTCGTTCCAATCGCTTTGAAATGTTAACTGCTTATTATCAAAACTCCAATATGCTTCGGCATTGTTTCCGCCAAATGTAAGTTGTTTTACGTTTCGAAGATGAGTTTCACCGGAAAAGCGGAGAGAATCTGATGACGGATTATAATTTTGTTTTTGCTCAGTAGTTATAAAAGAAAAAAATACCGGCAACACAAAAAAAATCTGTAATAAAGAAATTCGGGAAAAGATAATTTTATTTTTCATTAAAGTTTGTTCTTTTTAAAATGTTATTGAATTTTTATGACTTTTTTATCTTTGCGGAATAGAAAATAAATTCCAAGGATCACAAAGGGGATACTTAAGAGCTGTCCCATATTTAAAAATAAATTTTGCTCAAAGATAGATTGGTTCTCTTTAAGGAACTCTACAAAAAATCTGAATCCGAAAACAGTTATAAGGAATAACCCAAACAGCAACCCGTTTTTAAATTTCCCTTTAACTCTAAAATAGAACGAAAGTAAAAAAATAAATATTAACAGATATGCGATTGCTTCGTAAAGCTGTGCCGGATGACGGGGAATATTATCCACAGAAACAAATACAAATCCCCAATTTCCATTAGTTGGTTTACCAATTATTTCCGAATTAAATAAATTTCCTAAACGAATAAAAAATCCGGAGAGAGCAACAGTAATAACAATACGATCAATCACCCATAAAAAAGAGATTTCTTTTTTCTTTCTGGTATAAAGAACAAGGGCAGTAATTATTCCAATTGCAGCACCATGACTTGCTAAACCGCCTTTCCAAATCTGAAGTATTTCTAACGGATGACTTAAATAATAATCAGGATTATAAAATAGGCAATGACCGAGACGCGCACCGAGAACAGTTCCGAGAATCATATACCAAACCAAATCGTTTAAATCATGTTCCGATTTATTTTCTCTCTTAAAAATGATTACCATAATCTGGTAGCCGACTATAAATGACATTGCGAAAAGAAGTCCGTACCAGCGAATTGTGATTGGACCGATTGAAAAAATATCAGGGCTTACATTCCAGTTTATCACATTTACCTTACTTTAATGGTTAGATCTTAATATGATTTGAAGAAGCCGTCTAAGAAAAAAGATGATTTTGTATTCGGCTGTGATGGCAAATTTACATAATAGACGGTTAATAAAGCAACTAAGCAGGCTGCTCTTTTAATTCAAAAAAGGATAAAATGATTATTCTTCCCAGATAAAATCGAATAATAAATATGAAGCTGTTAACATGACTACATCATAACAAACCAGAACGGCAATTTCTACAAATGAACTGCTTATAGAATTACCATCCATTGCATGTTTGGTGAGTTCCAAAAGAGTTAGAATGAGGGGAAGTAAAATCGGGAATGATAAAACAGGGTAAAGTGTTCCTTTAGAACTGGCTTTAGATATTATTGCAGCAATAATTGTTGATGAAATTGCAATTCCAATATTTCCGAACAGAAAGGCAATTGCAAACAATGTAAAGTTTTTTATTATGAATGAATTGAATAAAATTGCAAAAAGAAAAGTGATCACAAAGTTCATCAAGAAAACGAGCAAGAGATTAAAAATAAGTTTACCGGAAAAAATCGTTGATGGTGCGGCAATTAAATGAAGTGTCATTGTTGTGCCGCGTTCTTCTTCCGAAACAAATGCGCGTGAAAGTCCAGACATTGCGGAAAAAAATATTACAACCCATAAAAGTCCACCCGTTAGATATTCCGTGATCTTTTCACTGCCAATCGAAAACATTATTACACTGACTGTAACCAGAATAAACATTGCAAGAGCATTAATTGCATAACGTGTGCGTAGTTCCGATTGCCAATCTTTTTTAAACAGAGAATATGCTTTCATCTATCAATTTGCTCTTTAAATTTTTCCAATTCAATTACTTGGCTGCATAATGCAATGTCTGTATCTTCATTTGAAGCTATGATAACTAAATTATTCTCTGATTCTTTCTTGATTAGTGTGTAAACTTTTTCTTTGCCGGGATTATCTAAATTTGATGTTGGTTCATCTAAAATTATAAGAGGCGGTTGGTGTAAAAGAGCAAAAATAAATTTCAACCGTTGTTTCATGCCTGAAGAATACCCGCGGACAAGATCGTTTTTCCGGTCAATAAGTTTTAGTTCGTTCAGTAAATAGTCTGAACGTTCTTTATTGAAATTAATTCCTCTAATGTTTGAAAAGTGTAAAAGATTTTCTTCTGCAGTAAATTCATCATAAAGGAAAAGATAAGGCGAAACAAAACCAATTTGATTGTGAAGTTTGAACGGTTCTATTTCATTGGAATTATTTTTATGAATAACCTTTCCCCTGGTAGGTGAAATTAAATTTGCAATAATTTTAACCAATGTTGATTTGCCTGAGCCATTCGGTCCTGATATTCCATAAATATGCCTTGACGAGAAAGAAAAATTAATTCCGTCAAAGATCAATCGTCTTCCGAAATACTTAACAAGGTTATTTAATTCAACAGTGTAATTAGTCATTTTGAATTACGAGTTTTCCCTTTTTAACGGTATCCCCGGATTTGGTTACATAAATATAAACACCGGTGCCAAGTTTATTATTATTGTTATCCCTTCCGTTCCAAATTACAACAATTTGGTCGGCGGCAACTATAGGTTTTTGTGAAGAGTAAACCAAATTCATATCGGGAGAATAAATATACAAGTCAACTAATCCGTTGTTAGATTTTGCAACAGGAATAAAAATTAGATTGTTAACCGAATATTTAAATGGCTGAGGATATACATAATCTAATTCCACGCTTGCAAGCTGCCCGTTATCAATTGGTATATCATTGAATATATTTGATTCACCGAGTAAAAGTGAATTTGCACTTTCTATTTTTGAATAATATCCATCCAATATTTTTCTTGAACCTGTAATCTGCTCTGAAGATAAAGTATAGACGAGCGATAAATTTGTAACGGGCGAGGCAATAGCCCCGTTTAGATCGGCATTGCTCACGATTGAGATTAAATTATCCACTCCGTTTGTAAATAAAATAAAATTATTTGATATCGGTTCTGAAGTTATATTAACAGTAGTTGACGGTTTTGTGAACGAAGAAGTCATCAGCGGATGAATCAAAGGATAGTAAGCCGCTTCTTCAAAATACTTGTTCGGAATGGCACGCGTATTTGTAAAATATGTCCACAATCCAAACTTGTTGAATTCGGTTTTTAAGGTTGATCCGGCTTCTAATATTGCATCTGCGATTGATTCAACCGCCCGCTCTTGTCTCATTAATTCCCATGTTCGTTTAATAATGTTTGCGCCAAACCTATCTTTTAGAAAAATATTCCATATAGCAAGATCGTATCCGTTATTTGAAGAAAATGCATTTTGCGGATTTCTAAAATAAGTATCCATATAATTATAATAATCATTGATGCTGTCGTAAACAAACTCTTCCATAGAAGTAGAAGTAAGTTCATAATAAAAAGTATCGTTCGAGCGGTAAATGTAATTTCCGATCTGAATTCCGTGATGAAATTCGTGGGCAATTGTAACACGTGCTGCATCAATTCCGTGAGTGTAATAGCCTGTTCCGAAATCATTATCCATTACAGTATAACAAGTATAAGTATTGCTTGTAATTTGATTTTCAAATTCTGTGTATCCGTAGAGACCACCGGAAAGATTTTGAATATAAATGTCATAACGGTCATCTCCTCCGACTCCGGCATCTCCAGGCGGAGGCGGATAACCAAGTATGTTTACTTCATAATTATATGAAGAATCTGCCGCCTGCGCTAATTGGTTCATGTTATATCCGGGTGCATCAACACCGGATTTCATAAAATGTATTCTAAATTTTCCGGAAGGAGTAACAAAACTTGTATCGGTTATCGGCCTGTCTAGAATTTTTTTAAGAAGAATTTTTTGCTGTACACTAAATTTATCGTAATTCATTTTCACTTGATTTACAATTCCGAATCCGCATTTTACCGGGAGAGTGATTTCACCGATAACTTGCGGCTTTACATTTTGATTTATGCCTCTAACACTAAGGAACTCATTATACAACGAATCTATGTTTTGCCCTGAGGTTATAAAGATCGGAATAGCAAAAAGAAGTAACAAAAATTTCTTCATTTAATTTTTTCAAAAGTTAATGAATTGAGTAAGCTGTTTGAATAGATCAAAAATGTTCTTCTTTTGTTTAAGACGGTAACAAGATAATTATTGATATTTTTTGAAACAAATAAATCCTTTTCGATAGGTGATTTTTCTACTCCTATAAATGAAACCCCGCTAAGTTTACCCGTTTCATTATAAAAATAGAAAGAAAGTTCACCGCCATCGCCGCTTATATTATATTCGGTTGTTACATTGTTGCCTAATGCAATTTTTAACGGATACTTATTTATCTTATTGTTGCCGAATGTATAAAGAAAAGATTTGTTATTGCTCGTAAACCAGAATGTGACCGGTCTCGACTTGCCTATTAACTCTTTAAGACAAATCATGGTATAATTAATTTTATCCTTATCATTAACATTAAATTTGAGTATGGTTTTATGATCAATAATTTTTTTATCAAAAACTGTTTTAACAAGATCAAGTTGTTTTTCTTTTTTTTCAACGCTGTAGATATCTTTATAAATTCCAAACGTTAACCAAGATCTTTCAACGTTTGATTCTATTAAGTTTGACTTTGATGATACAAGACCGAAATCTTTATACTCAAATTCCTGTAAATATGTTTTATTATCTTTTTTAATCAATTCATAAATATTCTGCCGGTCTTTCAAACGATCACTTATTACTTTGAAATCTTCAAGTAATCCTTCACTGTATAAAGTTTGCCTCTTGTAACTATGTTCATCAAAATTCATTCTAATTATTTCTATGGTGCCTGTATTTGAATAACAATAAAAAGTTTTGATTCTTGATTTGCTATCGTCAACAGCTATGTTTGTAAAATCCGACAGGAGCGGAATGCTAAAATAAGTTCTGAACAAATTCCTTCTTTCACTTAGTAAAAGTTTTAGTGTTTTTTCAGTCCCATCAATAAAGCAAAAATCCTCAAACTTATCGTTCAGGTAATCAAAAGTTGTTAAGGCAGTTGGTTTAAGTCCCAGTGAAATCGAAAAAGAATCGTCGTTAATTCCCGGTTTGTTAATAAGATATATTTTCCCTTCGGTGCTAATAAGAGCTAACTTTTTCCCGGTTCGATCAATGTATGCAGTCAAGTCCGCAAGTCCGTTTTTTTGTAAATAAACAATTGGCGGGTAAAATACATTTGTACTTTTCGCAAAGGAAATATATAACGTTCCGTTTTGAGTATTTATAAAAGCTACATCGTTAAAACCGTCTCCGTTAAAATCGAGAATTGCATATTTATCGGGCTTAACCGGTGTTTCTAAAATAATTTTTTTTTGAAAAGAAGAAACCGAATCTCCGAGCAAAACTTCAAAATTATTATCTCTGATATAAACTAAATCATTATATCCGTCGGAGTTAAAATCAACAGTTTTGAATTCGCTTATTTCACCGTTCAATCCTATGGAACGCGATTCCGTATAATCTCCGGCTCCATTATTATAAAACAGCAAAATAGAGTTGGAATAGAGATCAACTGCGGCAATATCTGAATACGAATCGTAATCCAAATCAATAAATGTTGATGCCGAAAATACTTTTTCGGGATCAATTCTTGTTTCATGAAGACTTTTATTTTTTTCTTTTATAATTGAGAGCCCGTTTAGCGAAGTTCCAGAGACTAATCCTTCGGGTTTTCCATCACCGTCAACATCACCTACATCAATGTTCGAAGGATAGCCTTTTAATTTAATTTTATTTTGTAAAGAGATTATACCATTTCTTGAAAATGAAGAAACCGCGACTTGCCTTGTTTTGCGTGAGATGAAAATAAATTTTTTCTCAGATAAATTATTACTAAAAGGATGAATATTAGAAATAGCTATCGGAGAATATTTTTCCGATATATTTATTAGGTCGGATTTATTATCAGATAAAGCGGAAACATATTTATTGTTAGATGAATTATAGATTAATAAATCCCTATAGCCATCCGTGTTGTAATCTATAGAAAAAATGTTAGTAAAGCTCTTCTTAACGGAAAATTCTCTATATCTGCAAAAACCGTTTATTGGAATTTGAGCAATGATGTCGGAGAAAAAAAGGAGAGTGACAAGAAATGAATTTAATATTATTTGTTTAACCGCCGAGACGATTTTTTCTTCTTTGAAGTGCTTCATCAAATCTTCTTTTTTCGTCATCTGTTTCAGGTACAATTTCGAATGTATCAACGGGATTTCCTTTTTCATCTACGCTGACAAAAGTTAAATATGCCGTATTAGTATGAATACGTATTCCATCTATGTGCGATTCTGCAAACACAGTTACGCCAACTTCCATAGAAGTTTTGAAAGCGCGATTTACAGATGCAATTAAAGTTACAACATTGCCAAGTTTGATGGGATGATGAAAATCAATCCGGTCAACAGAAGCAGTAACACAAACGCGTTGAGAATGTTTTGCGGAAGAAAGTGCTGCACAAATATCTATCCAGTGCATCAATTGTCCGCCCAATAAATTTCCAAGCTGATTAGTATAGTTAGGGAGAACTAATTCCGTCATTGTAATAATTGATTCACTAACTTTCTTCTTTCTTCTTGCTTCGCTCATTTCTTGCTCATCAACAATGTTTCGGTTTCCTTAAGTTCTTTCGCATAAGTATCATCTGGATAACGGCTGACAAACAAACTTATATCCGCAAGTGCATCATTATTCAATCCTTTTTTTGTTTCCAACATTATCTTATGGTAAAGAGATAACGGTGCGTACTTAGTATCATGATATGTTTCCGCAACAGCGCCGTAATATTTTATTGCTGCATTTTCATATTCCATTTTTTCATAAATCAATGCGCTTTGATAATCCTTCTCAGCTAATTTTTCATTAAGAGTTTTAATTTTTTGTTCGGCTTCTTCAACTTTTTTATTTGCAGGGAAGAAATCAATAAATGCCTGCAATTCTTCGATTGCCTTTTTTGTATATGCTTGATCAAGCTGGTATGGAGGCGATAATTGAAAATATGATTCCGCGAGCATGTATTGTGCATCCGGGACAAAGGGACTTGCCGGAATATTCCGGATCAGTTTACTGAATTCATATGCTGATAATAAATATTGTCCGCGTTTGAAATAAGTCATTCCTAAATAATATTGTGCATCATCATTAAATGCACTGCCGGAATACTGTAGTAGAAAACTTTGGAATTGCTGAATTGCCTGTTCATAATCTTCATCATTATAAAGCTGATAAACATAATTATAGTATTGTTCGGCGTTGAATTTGCTTGTATCTACCGCGCTTGAACAACCTATTATAAACGATAAAGTAAAAACAGCCGTTAATATTTTCATCTTGTTTAACAAGTATTCCCTCTCTTTTAAGCGTTGTAAAAATAAACAATTTAGGTTAGCTGTGAAATACCAATCCTACGTTATTTACTGCGAATACTAAACAGTAAAACAATCGTTACGATTAGAGTTCCGACAACAATAATCGGTTCCCACAAATTTGATAAAAGAGGCGTTGATGGTATTGATGATTGTGTAAACGGCAGTGTTTGATTTTCCAATCCGGATATTTCATCAAGCTTTACGGTATCAGTTTGATTCTCTGTATAACTGAACGTCTTAATAGCTTTATCTGTCCCGGTTATAGTTAAAGAATAATTTAACGATACTTCCCTTTCCAGCATAAGTCCGCCAAACAAACCATCGGAAAAAGGATTTTTGTATTCTACTTTTAGTGAAGTAACTGTATAATTTACTGCCGGATTTGATTCAACAGTGGAAGTTGTTAATAAATATCCGTTGTCGCTAAACGTTTTAAATATTTTCGGTTTAAGAACATCAAGTGCAGGAGAAGATGTAAACGAAAGATTAATTGTTTGTTTTGTACCAAGAATAGAATCTGCTCTTGAAACAGACCTATCAATTAATTTATAAATAACATCAAGATTGGTTTGTGTTTGCGCAATAGTCGGAACAGATATAAATAAAAATAAAATTGGAATTATAAACGGTTTTGTTTTCAATTAATTACAAAATTTGTTGAGGACTGATTTCAAATTAGATATTCATGGAAGTAATTTCAAACATTAATTTATTTGAATCTTATAGCTCTGCCATAGCGAATCCCGCCTGTGCGGGATTCACAATGACAGATACAAATTCTATCTTCTTCCTGCAGCTATTTCTTGTAATC
>VEPI01000022.1 GCA_012026935.1 Melioribacter sp.
GGGATTAACTTTGACAGGATTCATAATAAATTTTACAAGCAGATCTTTCTTGCCTTCATATTTCGGCATTGTGGAATTGTACGGCGGTCCCACAATTTTTTTATCGAAACTATGGCAGGCAATACATCTGCCGTTATAAATATCAGCACCGTTTATTACTGCACCGCCAATTCCAAGCTGTTCATTTATCTTGGCTTGGTATGCGTCGTAATTAGCGGCTAAAACTGCAAATTGCTTTTTTGTACCAACATCAAACGAATATTGATCGCGTATAATTAGGACAAACACTGTTAGAATAACTAAAAAGATTACCGCAGAATTATATTTTGTGTTCGATTCTTTCAGCATCAAATAAAACAAACCGGATACAATTAAGATTAAGCAAAGTGCAACAACCGTATAACCGAATACGCCAAACGAGAGCGAAGATTTTGTTCTCATCATTACCGATAAGACAACAAAAGAAAGAAGAAGTATTGTTGAGAGTAATCCTCTTATCAAAACAAAATCTCTAATGTAATTCTTAAATTCATCATCGAAATGAGAGTCTTCGGAATTAGTTCTAAAGTAACGGTATAAGATCATTGCCGAGGTAATTAAGAAAGCAGAAATAATAAATTGAACGAAACTAATTAGAGCGTTAAAAGAAAATACCATTTCACCAATGTTGCCTACACTCTGCCATCTCTCCGTATCGAATGATAATTGTATAGAACCGCAGAAAATATAGATCGAAATCAAAAGTAAAGTAATTCCATACTTGCCCGACTTACCAAAAATCTTTGCCGCTCTTTCTTGTTTTGTTATTCTGTTTTTTTCAATATCCGAGTGATTAGAACCATCATCATTTATCTTTATCTTGAAAAGGAATCCATTTTTATAGGAATAAATTAAAAGTAACGCATTGATCAAAAATAAAAGAGAAATGAAAAGATAACCATCAACACTTGCACCGGTTTGATTGAGAAGCTGGGCAAATCCGAACATAGCACTCAACATCGGCACAATTCCTAAAGCAAAAGCCACACCTTTATTAAACGTGATCATTTCAATCATGTCTTCGGAGAGTTTGTAGAAATTTTCATTATTCTCTCTAATAGCTCTCTTTCTGAAATAAAGCGAGTATGCAAGATTACCAAGCAGTAAACTCAAATAAGGGATCAGCAGAACAAATGCAACCACGATCAAATATTTGATCAAGACCATATGATGAGCTGATTGAGGTAATATTGCTTTATCTAAAAATTCCATTGTGAATCCAATTTATCCGCCTTTGGCGGGTTAAAATTCTTTGAGAAATAATTTATCAATCGAAATAATTAAAACTACAGCCAGGACATATAAGTTTATACTCAAGAAAGCTTTTCTGAAAATTATTCTTTCGAGATAATCCGATAAAATTCCTTTCGTTTTCCACATCAGCCAAACACCCAGCAAAAAAAGTATTATCAGCACAAGAAAGCTGGATGATACGTTAAAGAAAGGTATCAACAAACAACTTGTAACGAGTGCGGCAATCCAAATAAAAGTTATTCTTCCAAGCTGAAGTTGATTAAATATTCTTGTGAGTGTAGGAAATCCGGCTTTCTCATAATCTTTACTGTGAAGTAAAAGTAACAGCCAAAAATGCGGTATCTGCCAGATGAAAAAGAATAATGCAAGTGATAATATTTTCATATCAAACACATCTCCGCCGGAAGCTGTCCAACCGATCATCGGCGGAAGCGCACCAATCACAGAGCCCGGAACTACGGCAAGTGCAAATCTTTTTTTCAACGGAGTATAAATTATATTGTACCAGATTAACGCAAGCAAACCAAGCAGTAATGCTGTTATGTTGGAAGAAAAATAAATTAGTGCTAAACCGATAATTACCAGCAAGAACGAAACAACAAGTGCATAGAAAGATGTTACCCTTCCTGAAGGTAGCGGTCTCCCCTTTGTTCTTTCCATTTGTGCATCAAGTTTTCTCTCTTGATAATGATTCAATGCAGATGAACCGCAGGCTAATAGGAATACACCAATCACAATAAAGAACAAAGTCCATTCAAACTTTCCGGAATTTAATATGTACCCAACCGATGTAGAAACTGCAACAAAGGAAGTTATTTTAACTTTGCCGAGTTCTAAAATTATTCCAATATGTTTTTTAAATTGCTGAAACAATTGCTGCTCAATTATTCGTTTGAATTTTTGTTAAAGGAACACTTGGCCGTTCAAGCCATTTGTTAAATTCGTTCTCATATAAAACTTTCACTTTCGTGTACATTGCCGAATGATTCAATCCGCAATACTCGGCACATGCAACGTCGTAATCTCCGACTTGCTTAGGTGAAAAATATAAATGTGTTGTCTTACCATAAAGAACGTCTTCTTTAATTCTAAATGCGGGAATGTAAAAAGCATGGTTAACATCCATAGACTGCATTTCCAAATCTATCGCGGTATTTACCGGAACGTAGAGTGTGTCTGCTTTTTTCCCATTCTTATATTCAAAAGAAAACTGCCACATCCGTGCCGTTACTTTAACGGTATACGGATTGGAAGGAATATCCCGTATCTCTCTAAAACTTGTATAACCGAAATAAAACATTGAAAGAACAAGTAACGTTGGAATAACAATCCATACTACTTCAAGAAGAATGTTGCCGTGAATATCAACCGGGGCGTGTCCTTTCTTTCTATTGAACTTAAAAACGAAATAGATCATCGTTGCAGTAATTCCCAAAAGAAGTACTACGGAAATAGCAACGATATATAACATCACAAAATCAACAGACTCAGTATGTGTAGTAGGGGCAATACCCATTTAATTCCTCAACGATAGATATAATCAAAAAATGTTAAGAGAAAAATTATAAATAATGTAGCACCGCTTATTCCAAGAAAAACTTTAAAGATCGGTTCATCAAATTTTATATGCATAAAAATATTTATAACCAGTGCTGATTTAATTGCAGCTATGGAAAGAGCTATAAAGAGAGTATATCTTCCAAGGCTTACTCCGGCAATTGTAACTGTAATTGATGTGAATGCAATAAGCGCAGCCCAAACTAAAATGTATGTTCCGTAACTAATATGATGTTTATTGTTTTCGCTCATGAATCATCCTTTATTGAATTAAGTAGAAGAGCGGGAATAAGAAAATCCAAATTAGATCTACAAGGTGCCAGTATAAACCGGAGTTCTCCAGTTTCACATAATTATCGGAAGTAACTTTATCTCTTGCTATGAATACAATCATGAAAGAGATTACAACCATTCCTACTAAAACGTGAAGACCGTGCAGACCTGTCATAATGTAATATAAACCGAAGAAAAGAATCTGTCCGTTTGGTTTTGTTAATAGCTCCGGTGAACCGGGATATATTCCGTGTGATATTTTTGTAGTCCATTCAAAATATTTTATTACCATGAACATCAATGCAAATAATAAAGTTATAGAAAGAAAACAGAGCGAAAGAAATTTATTCCCTTTCTGAAGTGCTGCAATTGAAAGTGCAACAGTTAAGCTGCTTGTTAGAAGAATAATCGTATTGAGCGTACCCATTGTTGTATTAAGTTCCATAGCAGCAATATGGAATTGATCGGGATATTGATAACGGTACACGGCATAAATTAAAAACATTCCGCCGAATAAAAGAACTTCGGTAAAAAGGAAAAGCCACATTCCCATTTTTGCACCAACATCATCACGATGAACATGATGAGCTGCTGTACCGGTATTGTTACTCATCCTTCATCTCCTTAAGCTGACTGAAATCGTACGGTTCATGCGTAATGGTTGGAATTTTTTCAAAATTTTCTAACGGCGGCGGCGATGGAATGTGCCACTCTAATGTAACACCGCCCCAGGGATTGGATGTAGCTTTCTTGCCTTTTCGTAATGCATGAAATAAATATCCAAAGATGAAAAATATTGTGCCGACTAAAATCCAGGAACCAATTGTAGAGATTTCCTGAAGAGTGGTAAACTGCGGCAGATAATCGTAATATCTTCTCGGCATTCCCATATATCCCATAATAAATTTTGGGAAGTAGAGCATATTAAATCCAATGAAGTAGAGTACAACAGCTATGCGTGCAAATTTCATATTATACATTTTGCCGAACATTTTTGGGAACCAGTAATGAAGTGCGGCAAAAAATATTGTACCCGTTCCGCCGAACATTACGTAATGGAAATGTGCTACTACAAAATAAGTATCGGTAAGATGAATGTCGGTTGCAAGTGAACCAAGAACAAGTCCGGTCAATCCGCCGATTGAAAAAAGAAAAATAAAATTCATCACCCATAGAAACGGCGGTTTAGGATCTATTGAACCTTTATACATTGTAGCAACCCAGTTAAATATTTTAACTCCGCTGGGAAGTGCAACAATAAAAGTGAGTAAAGAAAAAATCCACCGTGCCGTATCACTCATTCCGCTTGAGAACATGTGATGTGCCCATACAAGGTAGCCAATAAATGCAATAGCTAAAGATGAATATGCAATTTGTTTATATCCAAAGATTGTTCTTCTGGAAAAAGTAGGAATTATTTCCGAAACTACTCCCATTGCCGGCAGAATCATAATATATACGGCCGGATGCGAATAGATCCAAAATAAATGTTGGAACAATATCGGGTCTCCGCCAAGTGCAGGATCAAATATTCCTACACCAAAAGCACGCTCAATTATCACAAGCAGAATTGTAATTGCAATTACAGGTGTAGCAATAACCTGGATCCAGGCTGTAGCATAAGTCGCCCAAACAAATAACGGCATTTTAAAAAATCCCATTCCAGGAGCGCGTAATCTATGAACCGTTGTTATAAAATTTATTCCGGTAAGAATAGAAGAGAATCCAAGTACAAATGCAGCAAATAATGCCATCGAAATATTTGTTGAGCTTCTTACACTATATGGGATGTAAAATGTCCAGCCCGTATCAATCGGTCCGCCCGGAAGAAAAAGTGAAACGATAACTAATATGGCGCCGACTATATAAACATACCACGAAAGTAAATTCAATCTGGGAAATGCAACGTCTTCAGCGCCAATTTGAATAGGTAAAAAGAAATTTCCGAAAATAGCCGGAAGTCCGGGAATGATAAATAAAAAAATCATTATCACTCCGTGAAGGGTAAATAATGAATTATAAGTTTGTGCACTCATAATTGTACGGCCCGGTGCAATCAGTTCCAGCCGCATGAGAATTCCTATTAGCATTCCAACTACAAAGAATGTTAAGATCGCAACCATATACATCAGACCGATTCTCTTGTGGTCTTTAGTTAACAGCCATGAAAGAATTCCGGTATGTTTGTTCGTACTCTGATTGTAAAAATTTTTCACGGCTACAGCATCAGCCATTTATTTATACTCCTTAATACAATTTTTATACTTTTAGAATCAACCTTTTATTAGCTCAACGCTCTTTGAGCATTCTTGGCGAACTTTGCGTTACCAAAGCCCAACCGCAGAGAACGCAAAGTTTTTCGCAAAGTGCGCAGAGGTTTTATTTCTTATAATAATCTGTTTAGAATTAAATGCAAAAACCATTCTCATTATTTGATTTAAGTTTCTTTTACAGTTTTTTTCTTTTTCAATAACAACACGCTTAGGAATACCCCAATACCAATCAGCATTATAGATCCTACAATCCGGGTAACATTTAAAGTGTATTGTCTTCCGGTTGGATCATAGCTAAAACAAAATTCAAGCATTTTCGAAATTGTTGGAGAAGTCTTTCCGCTTTCTGCTTCCAGTAACGCCATTTTAACATCAAACGGATTAAAATTAGTTCCGAACACGTACCTGGTAATTTTCCCTTGCGGTGAAATTGCTATTAATGTTGCCGCGTGAACAAATTGTTTATCTGCCGGTTTAAAGTGGAATCCGCAAGCATCAGTTAACTTTTTAATATTAAGACTATCTCCGGTTAGAAAAAGCCAATTGTTTGGATCAAATTTTCTTTTAAGCGTCAGCAAATAATTTTTCTTCCACTTAGCTGCAACTGCCGGAGTTTCCTTGTGATCAAAACTTATACTCACTACTTGAAAATCTTTTCCGGGTTCAAGCTGTAGTTTATCTATAGTCCATGCTAATTCATTCTGCATCGGGTTGCAAAGCCCGGGACATTCGTAGTAAACCAAGGCTAATAAGGTTGGCTTATTAATAATATCTTTCAATGCAACAGTATTTCCTTCCGAGGTTTGAAAATTTAATTCCAACGGCAATGCATGGCCAAGTTTTTCGTCAATCCCGACTTCAATTTCCTTTTGAGCTAATAAAGAAGATGAAATCAAAAAAATAATTATCAGATAAAGTTTGATGTTTTTCATTTATGTCTTACATAGTTGAAGATTTTAAATAATCGTAAAGAATTTTCCAATCTTCTTTAGATAACTGAACCACTGCCGGCTTAAAACCGGTATTCATTGGATTTGCTGTTACAACAGAAACATAATTATCAAAATTTTGATTAACACCTAAACGTGAGAAAGATGTAAAAACTTTTTTAAGATTGATGGAATAATTTTTCAAAACATCAACACCCCTGCTTCCTTGAGCAGTATTCACAATCTTCTGGAATCTTAGAAACTGTAAGTTCTGCACTGAATTTTCTTCTTCAAGTTTAGCCTGTGCAAGAGTAACCGGAATTGTGCTTGGAACTGTTGCGCTCTGCGAGACTTGATAATTCATATCAAGGTTGATAAGCTGATCATCCCCAACAGGAGGAAATTGTGCAAAAGTTCTTATGTATGAAATAATTTCAAAGCGATCTAACTTCGGCATATATTCATAAGCTGCCATTCCGTTTTTCGGAATTCCTTCTTGAAGTGTTTTATACATCTGGTCAACATTCCTTCCGTTTGTCCAACCATCAACTGCATGAAAATTTCTCGGCTTTGGATTCAACATTGCTGCGGCAGGTCCGTCACCCATTCCATTATCACCATGACAAGATTTGCAATTGGTATTGAAAAGTTCTTTCCCTTTTGCAATGAAATCGGGAGTCGGATTCTTAACAAGATCCAGATCCACTGCAGGCATTGCACCGCCTTTTTTAACCGGGATTTCCTTTTTAATGTTGATTGAGTCAGGTGCGCCTACGAGCTGCTCATTAAAAGATAAGGTAGAAAGATTCCCTACGTAATAAATTCCAAGAAGTAAAAGAATGATAAAAAAATAGGGAAAGATCCAGCCAAAGAGCCGGATCGGATCTTTCAACAATTCCTTAAATTTTATTTCGTCTTCTAATTTTTTATTCTGGTTCATAAACTTTCAATAATTATAATCTGAAATCAATTCCTCTTTTAAGTTTGGGATCGCCGATAGGAACAAGATTTTGCGATTTAGCTTTGAAATCAAAAACGAGCATTATTAATCCGGCAATTAATAACGGAAAACCTAATTCAATCCATCCAAGTACAATTCCGTCTTTACCAAAATTCGGCATAGTCATCCAGTACAAATCATAATAATGTGCAAAGAGTATCCAGCCTGACATCCACAACAAACGCTTCGGATTCATTTTTGAAGGTTGAGACAGCAAACCGAAATACGGAATTAGAAAATGAACGAATACTAAACCGATTGAAATTATTTTCCAGCTTCCCTGCCATCTTACAATAAACCAAGTAGTTTCTTCCGGAAGATTTGCATACCAAATCAACAAATACTGACTGAAAGCTATGTAAGCCCAAAAATTTGTGAATGCAAACAGAAGTGCACCAAGACTATAATAATGATCACCGGAAAGACCTTTAACGAAGTACCCTTTCTCATTCAAGAGTACAATAAATATTGTTCCCGCTGCAAGTGCCGCTAAGACTGTTCCGGAAAAATAATAGACACCAAATATTGTCGAGAACCACTTTGGAGATAAACTCATCAGCCAGTCAATTGCCGCGAAAGAAATTGTTATCGCAAAGAGCGGAACGAAGATAGTGGACAGTTTAATATTCAATTTAGTTAATGATTGATCGTGACTTGTATCTTGTTTAACCGAATTTCTCGAAATGAAAAAATAAAAGCAGAGCCAAATCAGCCAGAATAACACAACTCTTATAACAAAAAAAGTTACATTCAAGTATGGTGCTTTATTCAACATAGTTTTATCTGCAGGTTCAGGATGTGTCCAATGGAAAATAGAATTCACATTTAGCAGAAGAGGTATTGCAAGAAGAGGAATCAAATAAATATTTGCGGCAAGAAATTCTGTTACTCTCCTGAACGGAGTACTCCAAACAGCTCCGGCAACATATTCAAGTGCAAACAAAAATAGTGAACCGACACCTACACTGATTAAAAATGTGAGTCCTACAATATTGTTGTAAGCACTTCTTACCGGATCAGTTACATAACCCAACACTACAACTATCAAACCTGCAACGAACAGAGCCGATCCTACCGTTCGTACTTTTGGTGATAATTCCTTTTTAATATATTCTATTGAAGAGTTACTCATTGTACGTCAGACTCCTTAGCATTGAGTGCTCTTTGTAATGCTCTTAAATAATTGATAACCGCCCAGCGTTCATCAAAAGAAAGCTGGCTTGCATAAGACGGCATTGTGTTCTGTCCTTCCGTTACAACTGCAAAAATTCTTCCGTCGGACCAATTACGAACTTTATCCGAATGTAAACTTGGCGGATTAGGAAATTGTCCGCGCAAGCGGCTTACACCATCTGCGTTATATCCGTGACAAGGACTGCAGTAGATATCAAATTTTACCTGACCGAGTGCAAGTGATTCTTTTGAAATTGGAATTGGATTCACCAACTTCACCCCGGCTAAATCGGGTTGACCTTTAAATTGATACACCATGCTGCCCCGTGCAATTGTTCCGGCAACAGGCTGACGCATACCAAAACCATCTGCAAAAATCGGACTTTGCTGCTGCGCGCTTAACTTCGGTTGGTTCATCATCCAATCGAACGGAACCATATACATAAGTTTATTGAAAGAGAAATAAGTGACACCTGAAGTTATCACAGCAACAACAATCAAAAACATTATAAACTTCGGCTCAAGAATTTTATTTTTATGACTTATCTCCTCTTCATCCCAATAAATCGGAATTATCTCAGAAGCATGTACACTCTCTAAAAATTTTTTTACTGCTGCTTCATTAAACTTCGGGTCATCCGCTTGAATAGAAATTCCATATTTATCCGCCGAAACCTTTTTCATGTATTCTGTTCCGTGTAACGGATGAGAGTTATTAGGAAGTTTGAAAAAGAAAAATAACATTGAAACGACTGTCATAATGGCTGCTGAGAGAACGGTTACTTCAAATATGATGGGCACATAAGCCGGAAATGAGAATAAAGGTTTTCCACCAATAACGATGGGATAATCAATGGCCGACATCCACCAAATTGTGAGTAGTGTAGCTAATGTGCCGGATAAACCAAAGACCAATGCAACGTATCCAAGTTTTGACGGCTTGAGTTTCATTGCTTTATCCATTCCGTGTAATGGATACGGAGTGTTCACATCATATTTTGTATATCCGGTTTCAACAGCTTTTTCCGCCGCATGCATAATTTGATCGGGAGTATCAAAAATTCCTGTATAGCTGTATAGTATTTTTCCGCTCATCATCAATGATCCTTATGCGAAGGTTGTGAACCTGTAACAGTCGCTTTAACTTCTGCCATCGAAACAACCGGCAACGCTTTAGTGAATAATAACAGCCAGGTAAAGAAAAATCCGAAACTTCCGATTAGTATCATAAAATCAACATACGTCGGAGTGAAAAGATGCCAGCTTGAAGGCAAGAAATCTCTTGATAGTGACGAAACGATAATAACGAATCTTTCAAACCACATTCCAATATTTACAAATATTGCAATCACAAACATTACGGGAATAGTTCTTCTAATTTTTTTAGACCAGAACAACTGCGGGGAAATTACATTGCATGAGATCATCACCCAGTATGCCCAGGCATACGAACCGAAAGCTCTGTTAACAAAAGTGAACCGCTCTATAGGAAGACCACTGTACCATGCAATAAAAAATTCCATCGCGTATGCGTAACCTACCATCGAACCTGTCAGCAGCATAATCTTGTTCATCTTTTCAAGAGTATCTAAAGTGATTATATGTTCATAATTGAAAATCTTTCTAACAATAATTAAAACATTTTGCACCATTGCAAATCCCGAAAAGACAGCGCCGGCTACAAAGTAAGGCGGAAAAATTGTTGCGTGCCAACCGGGTATAATTGAAACGGCAAAATCAAAACTTACTATTGTGTGAACGGAAAGAACAAGAGGAGTGGCAAATCCCGCGAGGATAAGATAAACCATTTCGTAATGCTGCCAATGTTTGTTGGAAAATCTCCAGCCTAATCCGAAAATTGAGTAAGTAATTTTTTTGATTTTGTTGTTTGTTCTTTCACGAAGTGTTGCAAAATCCGGAATCAATCCAACGTACCAGAAAATCAGCGAAACAATAAAGTAAGTAGAAACTGCAAATACATCCCATAAAAGAGGTGAATCAAAATTAACCCAGATCGAATGCTGATTAGGATATGGAAAAAGATAAGCGGCAAGCCAAGGACGGCCGACGTGTATTAACGGAAATAAACCGGCAGTCATAACTGCAAAAATTGTCATTCCTTCTGCGAATCGTGCAATACCCGTACGCCATTTTTGTCTAAGTAAAAAAAGAATTGCTGAGATCAATGTTCCGGCATGACCAATACCAACCCAAAAAACGAAATTTGTAATATCAAAAGCCCAGCCGACCGGAATATTGTTTCCCCACATTCCGATACCGTAATAAAAAGTTAATCCCAATCCGATAACGAGCAGAGAAAGCATTGATCCAGAAATTGTAAGAGCAATGAAAAACTTTCTCGTTGGCTTTGCATCAATCGGTTTGGAAATTAAATCATCGAGCACGCGTAACGGCGGCTTCCCCTCTATAACTGATAATTCTTGTGTGTAATCAACAGTACTCACAATATTTCCTCCGAATGAGTATTTCGTAATTTAGCAATGTATGTAACATTCGGTTTCACATTTAATTCTTCCAGTACATGATACGATAAATTATGATCTCTAAGTTTTGCTACAGGTGATGTCGGATCGTTAGCGTCTCCAAAAGTAATCGCTTCTGTAGGACATGCTTGTTGGCAAGCAGTAACAACATCGGATCCTTTTAATGTTCTATTATCGCGAATTGCATCTGACCTGGCTTCCATAATTCTTTGAACACAGAAACTGCATTTTTCCATAACACCGCGAGAACGAACAGTTACTTCCGGATTATTAACTAACGCTGTAAGATCGTTTTCATAATATGAATCGGCAAAATCATCTCTATAATTAAAGAAATTAAATCGTCGCACTTTATAAGGACAGTTGTTAGAACAATATCTTGTACCAACGCAACGATTATAAACCATTTGATTTAATCCGTCGGGGCTGTGATTGGTTGCGTTAACAGGACAAACATTTTCGCAAGGTGCATTGTCGCAATGCTGGCATAACATCGGCTGATTACTTACGATCGGTTCATCTGGAATGCCTGAATAATACCGGTCAAGACGGATCCATTGCATTACTCGTCCTTTACTTACCTGCTCTTTACCAACAACAGCAATATTGTTTTCAACATTACACGAAGCGACACAAACCTGGCAGTTGGTACATTTATTCAGATCGATCGCCATTGCCCATTTGTTGCCGGTGTATTTTACTTCATTAGTGATGCTGAATAATTTTTCTTTTTCTTCATGTAGAAAGTTCGGCTCTTTCTTGTACTTTTCTAAAGTGCCTTCTTGAATAATTTTTCTGATCCGGTGAAAATCTTTTACAAATGTATCATCAAGCGCATGTTGTTCTTGAGTAGAAACTAATTCATGTTTTCCGCCGGCTTTTGAAACTGATGCATTTGAAAAAAAGAATGGCGATGATTGAACGCTTTTCGACATAAGATTAACTGCATTAAAACCAACTTCCTTTCCAACTTCGCCAATTACCGTTCTGCCGTATCCTAATTCGATACTGATAAATTTATCTGCAAGTCCGGGTTGTATAAATGCAGGTAATGTTAAATTCCTATTTCCAACTTTTATATGAAGTAAATCATTGCTATCAACGTTCAAATTTTTTGCAGTTGATGGCGAGATTGCTGCATAATTATCCCAGGTAACTTTGCTAACAGGATGAGGGATTTCTTGAAGCCAGCCATTGTTTGCAAATTTCCCGTCGCCAATGAAATAATTATTATGCAGATGAATTGTAAAATCTTTGGAAGATGATAAGTCGTTCAAATTATTAAACGCTGCAATATTAAATTTATTCGGTTGAACTTTTTCTTTTATATTAACTACGCCATCGTTTAATGCCGAATACCAAAATGTTTTTGCATCAGCTAATGTGTCCATCTTAGAAAAAATATCTGCGTTGAAAGAGTTCATTAAATAGTTATGATAAATGTCTTCATTGAAAGTTGAAGAATTACCGGCAATCCATGTTAGAAGAACAGCTTCTTTCTGTCGCGAGTTGAATATCGGTGCAATAACGGGTTGCTGCAAACTATAAATTCCGCCGCGCACATAAGCGTCTCCCCAACTTTCCAACTGATTATTAATCGGCAGGGAATAATTTCCGGCAGCAGAAGATTCATTTTCAGTTTCGGACAATGATACAACAAGCGCCGCTTTTTTCAACGCACTTGCATAGCCAAAATCTTCCGGTAAAGTGAAGACAGGATTTGAATCGAAATGAATTACAGTTCCAACTTTTCCATTGTTCATCGAATCAACCAATTGAGAAATCTCTTCGGTTGATGAATGTTTGACTAACGACTTAAACGAGTTCGCATAATCATAAAGCGAAGTATTCCCCAAAATTTCATTCAAAAAATTTACAGCAATTTGAACTTCTTTAGGCAGCGTATCTCCCGCATAAACAATACTTTTACTACGGTTTGTATTTAGATCATTGATAAGGTAATTCAACTTATCTTTGCCGATTAACGATTCAAATTTTGATGATGAATATTTTCCAAACTTAGATTTAACATTGCTATCGAGTACAATCGAAGATCCGCGACTGCTCAATTCATTTATGAGCGCCATAACAAATTCATATTGAGAATCAGGGGAAATTCTGAATCTGTAATCTGCCAGCATACCGGTAACACTCATTCTTCCTTCGGCAACATACAAACGATTGAAATCAATTTTACCGTTTGTCTCTCTTCGCTGAGTATGTTTTCTCATATTCTCTATATAACTGCCTTCACTTCCAAGAAAATCCGCATCGAGTGCAAGGATAATATTTGCATCATTCCATTTAACTGCCGGATATTCATCTGTCCCGTAAGAATACATCCACGCGTCTCTTCTTTGCTGATCATTAATTAAAGAATGAGA
Organism: Melioribacter sp.; assembly: GCA_012026935.1. Classification (GTDB taxonomy): domain Bacteria; phylum Bacteroidota; class Ignavibacteria; order Ignavibacteriales; family Melioribacteraceae; genus Fen-1258. The sequence continues at coordinate 13,387 of VEPI01000022.1, forward strand.
GTAAATTTTTGTGTTCGGATATTTCGCAACAAAATCGTTCAAAACTTTTTTTGTTGTTGGAGAAGTAATTTCTCCTGTTACAATTGCAATTTCTTTTCCGCTTGATTGAGAATTGTTAAGTGCATTTATAATTTCACCGTCAACACTTTTCCAATCGGTTTTCTTTCTGAGTACTAATGGATCAGTTAAACGTTCGGGATCATAAAGGTTGAGTATGCTTGCTTGTCCTTTTGCACAAATTTTTCCTTTGCTTGTAGGGTGATCGGGATTGCCATCTATTTTAATCGGTCTCCCCTCACGGGTCTTTACTAGAATTCCGCAAGATTGAGAACAACCATTACAAGTTGATGCGTAATAGTTGGCAACACCAGGAAGAACATCATCAGGTTTTTTGTTGTAAGGAATTATTTCTCCCTTATCGCGGTAATTTGTACATGCTGTTGCAGTAAGTGCAGCAGATGCAGAAAGAAGAGCTAAAAATTTTCTTCTTGATAATCCGGAAAGTTTGGAAGAATCAAAATCATCGGTTACACCTTCCATAAACTCATTGTTTTTTGCATTCAGTATTTCTGGATCTTCATTATAATCTTTCAGACTTTTCCACAATTTATCAGATGATTTCCGGAAATCGTTCATCATTAAACCTTCTTCGTTCGTTTAACTGCTGACGGATGAATAACAATATTAATTTTTTCTTTTTTTGAAACTCTATCTATAGAGGAGATAAACTTTGTTGGTAAGGCAGAAACAACCGCAGTTATTATTGCACCTTTACCAAATGTGCTGAAAAAACTTCTTCTATCAATTTTCTTTGTCATTCTCGAATTCTTTCTCCTTTATTAACGATGACAGGCCCAACAATTTTCCGGTCCATTCTTCACAGTTTTCAAATAAGGTAACTGTGTCTGCGGATTTCTATGGCAATCCAAACATGCCGTCATCGTGAATGGTTTTACCTGGCTTACAATATCCATCTGCTTAACATCTCCGTGGCAACTTGCACAGTCAATTCCTTTATTAACATGAACACTGTGATTAAAGTACGCGTATTCCGGCACCTTGTGGATTCTCTTCCATGGAATAGGTTTTCCAGTATTATAAAACTGCGTAAGTTTGATTATCTCAGGTCTATCTTTGCGTGAAACCGTGTGGCAATTCATACAAATATTAGCAGAAGGTATTACAGCATGACGATCTTTTGCAACGCCCAGGTGACAATATTGGCAATCAATCGCCATTTGTCCGGCATGCAGTTTATGAGAAAATTTTATTGGTTGATCAGGCTTGTATCCCACACTATCTCTTTCAGCGCGGGATAAATAAAAAGTTAATATAACAGATACTGCTACAACAAATAATGTCAACGGGAGTCGAATCTTAAGTGCATAGTCCAGTACAGTTCTCTTCATTTATTACCTGTGATAGTATAATTAACAGATCGTCCTATGGGAATCTTTCTTGAATATATACTTAGCTTTCGCTAGAATTTATTAATGAGATAAGATATACAATTAGCAAAAATTTACTGCCAAAGATAAGAAACGAAATTTAAAATCAAAAATATTTCACTTCAAAAAATAGCCAATTTAATTTTTTCTTTCGACAACAAAACTTACTAATGATTCTAATGACAATCGTGACTCGGATGTCTGAAACTGTTCTAATTTAGATAGGGCTGTTTTAGAATATTCAAGGGCAACTTTTTCTGAGTACTCTATACCTTCATACATTTTCACAAACTTAATTACTACATCTACTTTCGTTTTTCTTTCTTTACTCTTTAGCAAATTAATAATTTTTATTGATTCATCTTTAGGAGCGTTCTTTAACGCAAAGATTAAAGGAAGTGTAATTTTCTTTTCTTTGATATCTGCACCGAGTGATTTACCGAAAATATTTTTTGTACCGATGAAATCTAAAATATCATCACGGATTTGAAATGCGATTCCAAGGTTTTCTCCAAATTCTTTCATTGCAGTTATTTTACTTTCATCATCAGTAGAAGCCCGCGCACCAATTTCACAGCAGGTAGAAAGAAGTGATGCTGTTTTATCGGAAATAATTCTAAAATATGTTTCTTCATCAATATCTAATTTCCTTGTTTTACTAATCTGCAACAACTCCCCTTCCGACATTCTTTTAACCGTATTCGTTATTACTCTAAGAAAATCAAAATCGTTTCCATCTACTGCAAGCATTAAACCGCGCGCTAATAAATAATCACCCATTAATACTGCAATTTTATTCTTCCAAACTGCATTAATCGAGGGAAAATTTCTTCTTGTCTCAGCATTATCAACAACATCATCATGAACTAAAGTGGCTGTATGAAGTAACTCAACTAAAGTAGCACCCCGATAACTCCGTTCAGAAATACCGCCGCATAAATCACTGGAAAGTAGAACTAAGATTGGTCGAATCTTTTTCCCTTTTTGCTTAAGAATGTATTTTGTTACTAATTCTAATAGAGTGACTTTTGATTTTAAGGAATGTTTGAAGAGTTCATGAAATTTCGAGAGTTCGTCTTCAATCGGATGTGTAATTTCTGCGAAGGATTTATTTATCAAGATTTCTTTTGGAATATTTTTGAAACAAAAATACTTATTTCATATAACAAAACCAACGGAACTGCAAGAAGCACTTGTGAGACCGGATCTGTTCCGGGAGATAGAAATGCAGCAACTATCATTATAACAACAATAGCATGTCTTCTATATTTTCTCATAAGTTTTGGCGTAAGTAAACCAATTTTAGAAAGGAAAAATGAAAGCATCGGAAGTTCAAAAATTAATCCGGCACCTAAAATGATATTAAGAACTATTGAGAGATATTCATCAATTGAAAAATTATTTTCTATTGATGCGGAACCGAATCCCGCAGCAAATTTTAATGTAAGCGGAAGCATAATGTAATAAGCAAATACTACCCCGCACATAAAACAAAAAGTTGTAAACAAAACAATCCATTTTATATATTTTTTTTCTTTTGATTTTAATGCCGGCGCTATAAACTTCCACAGCTGGTAAACAACATTTGGAAAACTTAAAATCAAACCGAGCATTATAGCTACTTGGAAATAAAGAAAAAGCTGGCCGAAGGGACGAAGATTTTGCAATTTAAAATTTGCCGTCTTAGCAGGAAGAAGAAGAATTTTATCCACGAAGAAATCAATAAATATCATTGCTATAATTGTTCCGAGAAGTATTCCAATTACAGAATAGATTATTCTCCATCTCAACTCTTCAAGATGATCGAGAAAGGTCATTTCCACTTCTGCTTTTGGATTTTCCTCATCAACAATATTTTCTTCTTGATCTGCCATATAATTTTATTTTAGTTCGGGATACAGCGGAAATTTTGAACACAGTCCAGCAACCTCAATTTTTATTTGAGCTAAGGCCGATTCGTTCTCACTATTCTTGATTGCTCTATCAATGAAGGATGCAATATTTTTCATTTCATTTTCTTTCATACCGCGAGTTGTAACTGCCGGCGTTCCGATTCTTACTCCGCTTGTTACAAAAGGACTTTTAGTATCGAAGGGAATCATATTTTTATTTACCGTTATTCCGGCAGCACCAAGTGTATTCTCCACTTTTTTACCGCTTAGTTCTTTATTTGTCAGATCAACTAACATTAAATGATTATCGGTTCCGCCGGATACAATATTATAACCTAACCCTGTTAATTCGTTTGATAACGTCTTGGCATTTTTAATAATTTGTTTTGCATAATTTGTAAATGAATCTTCCAGTGCCTCTCCAAATGCAACTGCTTTTGCAAGAATTATATGCATAAGCGGCCCGCCTTGAATACCTGGCATAACCATTCCATCTAGGATTTCCGACATTAATTTTAACCGATCTCCTTTTAAAGTTTTTATTCCAAAAGGATTATCTCTGTCTTTACCCATTAGAATTATTCCGCCTCTTGGACCGCGAAGAGTTTTATGTGTGGTTGATGTTACAACATCACAATATGGAAGAGGGTTATTAAGCAATCCTTTGGCAATTAATCCGGCAGGATGTGCCATATCCATCATTAATAAAGCACCGACCTTATCTGCTATCTCTCTGAACTTTGCATAATCCCAATCACGCGAATATGCACTTGCACCCATAACAATTAATTTGGGTTTTTCTTTCTTAGCGAGATCCTCAATTAAGTTGTAATCTAAAAGTTTAGTTTCTTTATTCAAGCTGTATCCAACTGCTCGATAAATTTGTCCTGAGAAATTAACATGTGAACCGTGTGTCAAATGTCCGCCGTGATCAAGACTTAATCCAAGAATAGTATCACCCGGTTTCAACAACGTCATGTAAACAGCCATATTAGCTTGAGAGCCGCTATGCGGTTGAACATTAACATATTCTGCTCCAAATAGTATTTTCAATCTGTCGCGGGCAAGGTCTTCAGCCATATCCACAAATTCACATCCGCCGTAATATCTTTTAGCTGGATAACCTTCTGCATATTTGTTTGTTAGAACAGATCCGGCTGCATTTAATACAGCTTGAGAAACAAAATTTTCAGACGCAATAAGTTCAAGATGTGTTTCTTGACGATTAAGTTCTAACTGAGCAACTCTGAAAGCTTCTTTGTCGTTTTGTAGTTGATTGTACATAACACTTCACTTTTATTTAATAAATTTTTTGTATTAATGAACAGAAATTTCTCTTTCAAATATGCTGTTCTGGAAATTCAATTCAAAATAAAGTTTACTGAAAGAAATGCTATTGGCAGGTAAAATGTAATTGTAATTGGGAATAGAAGAATAATCAGTAATTAATATCATAAGGATCAGTTTGAAATAAATTTATCTATCCGGACGGATAAACCAGAGATCGCCTATACTTATTGTAACAGTAAACTTATAAATATTCTCTAGCAACAAATTATTATCGGTAGTTCCTCTTTTCGAATATTGAAATGCTAGATCAACCGTGTTATCAAAACTAATTGGAAGAGACATTCCAGCATAAATTGAGTATTGATTAATTCCTATTCCTTTTATTCTGAATTGAGTCTGTTCGAAACTTAAACCTGCACGATACATAACATGATCCCAAAATGCATTTGATCTTGTATCAACATCCCTGTATTCAAATCCTAAACCAACCTTGTAGTAATTTTGCAAATTTATATCTTGTTTACCGTTTGCGCTATATTCGCTGAATGGCTGGTATAAATAATCAAGTGTGAAAGTATATTTGTTTGTGTACTTAAATGTTGTACCGATACCCAATTTGTAAGGAAGGTTATTTTTAATAGATCCTGTTGATGTAGTAACAGTCCCGATAGATGTTGTGGAATTGTCAACAGAATCTGCGCTTAAAGTGACTGATGGAGTATATACAACACCAATTCTAAAATCCTTAAACTCTGATGATCCGAATAACTTAGAAATATCACCGGAAATAATTCCAGAAGTTAAACTCATTCCATGATAACTAGTTTCTTTCTCAAAAGAAGCACTCTTAAAACTTGAAGCAGCATCAAAATCAGCAACGAGATTATGAGTTATTCTTCCGAAATAATAATCATAAGAAAGACCGATTGAAAAATCGAATGGTAAACGGTATGAGACACCAAAAAACAATTTAGAAATACCGCCTTCACCTTTATCGCTATAATTATAATTCCCAACAAGAGGATCATTAATATTAGTTTTGATCTCATACCCGACCTGTGAATATGGGACTTGTCCTAATGTAACAGATAAACCCAAATCATGTTCAAGCGGAAAACCTAACATCATTCCGTTTATTCCTGTCTTGCTGTAAAATGCAGATGAAGAAGAACTCTGTATGTTGCTTCCCGCAAAGTTCATACTTAATTCAAAACGCGTTAGACGAATAGAATTCCAACCGGCAGGATTAAGTGAATTCAAATAATCAACATCGCTCAAAGCAATTCCCATTTCGCCCATAGCAAATCTACGCGCTGAGTACGATGTTCTTAAATCGCCAATGCCGAATCCGGAATAAAGAGATCCACCTTGAGCCATTAATGGAATTGAGGTTAGAAGAAATAACAATATGATTTTTAATTTTTTCATTTAGCTACTTTTTTTGCATGTAAATAATTTTCAATTTAGGTCTAAGTGCTTTATTAGGATTCTGGCTTCCATAAAATGCTATACGTGCAGCTGTGGCATATTCATCCCAGAGAGAAAGTAAAATTCCTTGGTTTGATTCACCGTTTTGCCATTTCTGAACCATCCATGCAATATCACCGGTATAAATTTTATCTTTCTTAGAAAGTATAGTAACAACAGTACTATCTTTTGTTAATTTTCTTGTTGTACTATCGGCAAGTATTTGTGCAAAAAGAGAATCAGAAGACGGACTTCCATCAAAGGTTGAAGTAGTATCTACATTCATTTCAAGATATGCTTTATTCACAATTATATTTTTAGGTAAAGTGTTAAGATTAAAAAATACTGTCCCCTTTAATCCTATGCCGCCTTGGAATGTTAAATTATTAACTTGCTGAGGAGCCTGTCCGGTTAAATAATAAATATGGAAAAATGGCGATATATTAACAGTATCTGTTCTAATTGAAGGTCTCTCAAATTCAACTTTAAGAACTGTTTCGTTAGATGATGAACTGGCATTAGCAGTATAAAAACCGATAATTTTTTGTGTGGATAGTTTTGGTTTTATAAGCAAACCAAAATTCTTCGGTATTGAAGTTGAATTAGTATCTGCCAAAAATCTCAGCCATTGAGTAACAACATCAGTTCTTAAATTAAATTTTATAAGAGTATCATTTATAGTTGTTCCGGATGAAACATCTGTAGCATCATAAGTCAAATGTGGTATACTATCTTTATCAAATCCATTTGGGCTCCAATCACTTCTTACTTGGTATACGGAAAAATCCAAAGGTGCAGATTTGTCTCCCAATAGGTAGCGTGGAATCATGGTCATCGTAGCTGATTTAACAACGTACTTACCGGTTGTAACATACGCCAACAAGGAATCAGGTAAATAAAAACGATAACGCATAAGAATGGAAGCTTCTTCAAATGAATTCTTTCCCATCAAGACAACGTTAGATAAACCAAACTTAAATTTGTCTTGATAGTTAACCGACTTCTGAAAAATATTTGTTTGATAACTGTCTAATTCCTGAAATGTAATTTTTTCATTTTGGGAAATTAGTTCTGAACCGACTGAAGTAGGATCTTGATTACAGGAAACAAACAGTATAGTAACTGCGAAAAGAAAAAAGGTAAGTCTCAAAAATCTGATCAATTAAATTCCTCCGGAAAAATCATTGATAATAAAATCGCATACTTCGTTGAAATTAGCGGCTGTAAAATTGGGCTTTTTCCCAAGATTATGCAAGATAGAAATTTCATTACGATTGTCTTCACCGATAATTAGTATTGTCTTTACACCTGCGCTTATTCCGCTTTCAATATCACTTGCTTTATCACCAATCATATAAGATCTTGTAAGATCTATCATTTGTTCTTCTGCAGCTTGAACAATCATAAACGGAGAAGGTTTCCTACAAATTGATTTTTCAGGCGGATCAAAATCGGGGTGAAATGGACAAAAATAAAATGCATCTATTTCAGTTCCGTCCTTCTTCAAAAGATTATTGATTCGGACATTAACCGCTTCCACATCCGCAATTGTCATTATTCCTTTAGAAACACCGGCTTGATTTGAAATGACAATTGCTTTGAATCCAAATTCATTCTTTAGTTTCTTAATTCCTTCCGATACTCCGGCAAGTAAAACAACTTCAGACGGGTCTTTGATATAACCGGAATCGTGATTAATTGTTCCGTCACGATCTAAAAAAATCGCATGATGTTTCATCAATTAGTCGGTAAGCTTTTTATAGAGATCAACATACTTCTTGGAAGAATTCATCCAAGTAAAATTGGATTTCATTCCGTTGTTCATAATGATATGCCATTTGTCCTGATCTTTAGTGAAAATCTTTACGGCATTTTTAATTTCTGCCAACATTTCCGCAGCGGAATATTTCTTAAAGACAAATCCATTGCCGGTTTTATTTTTCGGATTGAATGCCTGGACAGTATCGGCAAGTCCCCCTGTATGACGTACGACAGGGATAGTTCCATACATCAAACTATACATTTGATTTAAGCCGCATGGTTCGTACTTAGACGGCATTAAGAAAATATCGGAACCGGCTTCAATCAAATGTGCCAATTCATCATCGAATCCGATATAGCACGAAAATTTATTATGATATTTTGAAGCCATACTAGTAAAGAATTTATGATATTTCTTATCGCCTGTGCCGAGAAGAATAAAATGTATATCCATTTTCATCAAACTTGTAAATGCTTTTTCAATTATATCCATCCCCTTATTATCATAAAGTCTTGAAATCATCCCGATAACAGGTACATCATCTTTTGCAGTAAAGTGAAAATTATTGGCAAGTGCTTTCTTGCTTTCTTTTTTCATTTCAATATTCTTCGTAGAAAATTTGTGCGGGATTTTTGAATCAACTTCCGGATTCCAAATTGTATCATCAATTCCATTGATAATTCCGTAAAGATCTTTTTTCCTTTTGTTGAGAATATCTTCTAAACCCAATCCGTAATCTTTATTCTGGCAAATCTCTTTTGCATAAGTTTCGCTTACTGTATTTAACATATCAGAATAAAGTAATCCGCTCTTTAAGAAATTTATTTTACCTTTATGAAGAATTCCTTTTTCACTTTCCAGCTCTTTCGGCAAATCAGTCTTAACAAAATTTGCTTTCGGGAAAATGCCCTGGAAAGATAAATTATGGATTGTGAAAATTGTTTTTATCGAACTGAATGTCCGGTCGTTTTTATAGGTGGATTTTAAGTAAGCCGGTATCAGCCCTGTCTGCCAATCGTTGCAGTGAATAATATCCGGTGTCCATCCTAATTTAGTGATCAATTCAAAAACTGCACGCGATAAAAGTATAAATCTTTCATCATTATCGGGGTAATCTTCACCTGAAATAGGATCGGTGTAAAGACTATGCCTGCTGCCGTAGTATTCCGGGTTATCTAAAAAATAAATTTGTACTCTAGTTTTCGGACCTATTAAGAAGGAAGACCGCAGGGAAAAAATTACTTCTTTATTTCCAATGTTAACTTTTAGATCTTTCAGGCGAACTACTTCATGTATCTTAAATTTTCTTTCATCAATAGCACCGTATTTCGGAACAATAATTCTTACTATATGTCCCATCTCCTGTAATTTTTGTGGTAACGCAGATGATACATCTGCTAAACCGCCTGTTTTAATGAATGGAACGACTTCTGAGGTTGCGAAAAGGATCTTTAATTTTTTGCCTGAAGACATATTTTTTTGAATCCCTCGATTTTGAACATGCAAAATTACGAAAATACGCCCGCATAGACAAAATTATTAGCAAATAAAGATTCGATTTCTCTATTTTTGAACCGTTCATCTTTGCTAAATGGTAGTTTACCTTTATTAATAACTAAAAAGCATGAAAACACTCTTTAAAAACCCATCTCAGATAATTACCGTTAATACTAAGGGTAAGAATTTCAAGCGCGGCTCGGAATTATGTGAACTTAATCCGATTTCCGGTCATTCAATACTTGTTGAGAATGGTATTATTAAAGATCTGATACCAAATTCGACTTCTTCAAAAACATCTGCCGATAAAACTTTTGATTTAAAGGACTTAATAGTACTTCCGGGATTAGTTGAATGCCATACTCATGCCGCTTATGCCGGTTCTCGCGCAAACGAATTTTTGATGAGACTTAACGGTGCTACTTATGAAGAGATAGCAAAATCCGGCGGTGGAATAATTTCGACAGTTAAAGCTGTCCGTAATTCATCATTCGAAGAATTGGTTAGAATACTTAAACCAAGAATTGATTATTTCATCACCCAAGGAATAACCTCTCTAGAAATAAAAAGCGGATACGGGTTAAGTTTTTATGATGAGATAAAACTTCTTCAAGTTATAAATCATTTTAAAACTCATTCACCTATAGAAATAATTCCTACATTTTTAGGTGCACACACTTATCCCCCGGAATATAAAAACGATCACAAACAATATTTAGATCTGATAATTAAAGAACTGGTTCCATACATTATTAAAAATAAACTTGCAGATTCGGTTGATGCATTTTGTGAGAAGTCGGCATTCTCTTCCGATGAAGTTGATAAGATTTTCTCCAAAGCAAAAAAACTTGGTTACAAATTACGTCTTCACACCGAACAGTTTAATAATATTGGCGGATTGGATGTTGCACTTAAACATAAAGCTTTATCGGTAGATCATCTTGAAGTAATCAATGAAGATGATATTACAAAATTAGCCAAGAGCGATACAGTTTCTGTACTTCTGCCGGGAGTATCATTCTTTTTAGATTACAATTACGCACCGGCCAGAAAATTAATCGAACACAATGCAATAATTGCATTAGCAACAGATTACAATCCGGGCTCGTCACATATTCCCAATCTTCATTTTATAATGCAGCTTGCAGCACTTAAAATGAAAATGAGTGCTGAAGAAATTATTTCTTCTGTTACAATTAACTCGGCAGCCGCACTAGGCTTAAATGAAAAACTTGGAAGTATTGAAATAGGCAAGCAGGCGGATTTTGCGGTCTTCGACACTAAAGATTATCGAGAGATAATTTATAACATTGGAATCAATTTGAATAAATACACAATTAAGAAAGGTCAAATCATTTTTCAACGAGCGGAGACTAAATGAAAATTATTGAGTGTGTCCCGAATTTCAGCGAAGGGAAAAATCAAAAAACATTTGAAGCGATTAAAGAAGCAGTAGCAAAAACTAAAGATGTAAAATTATTAAGTCTTGAACCCGACGGAGATTACAATCGTGTTGTTGTAACATTGGCGGGAAATGAAGAAGGAATATTAAACGGGACATTGAACGCATGCAGAACAGCCGCTTCATTTATTGATATGCGCATGCACAAAGGAGGTCATCCGCGCCTCGGTGCGATAGATGTTGTTCCATTCGTTCCGGTTGCAAATGTAACTACTGAGGAATGTGTGAAGATTTCCGAAGAGTTTGCAAAAATTATTTCTAATGATTTAAAAGTTCCGGTCTATCTATATGAAAGTGCTGCCCGCAAGACTGACAGGAAAAGTTTATCAAGTATTCGTCAAGGTGAGTACGAAGGGCTCGAAGAAAAATTAAAAGACCCGAACTGGCGGCCGGATTATGGTGAGCCGATCTTTAATCCTAAGCTTGGTGCAATAGTTACAGGCTCCCGATTTTTTCTAATTGCTTATAACGTAAACATTAAATCGAATGACGTTAAATATTCAAAAGAGATTGGCGAAATTTTAAGAGAAAGCGGTTACGCTAAACGCGATGATAATGGAAACGTTATCAAAGTTGACGGAAAGACAGTAAAAGTCCCCGGACGTTTGAAAGAAGTAAAAGGAATGGGCGTTGCGCTGGAAAAATATAATATATCACAAGTCTCGATGAACTTAACTAACTACAATATTACTCCGATGCATGTAGCTTTTGAAGAATCGAAGAAAGAAGCAGCACGACTTGGTGTTGAAGTAAACGGAAGCGAGATTGTTGGATTAGTTCCACTTGAAGCAATGCTGCAAGCCGGCAGGTTTTATTCAAACGGAAAAGAGAATAATGAGAAGAGTTTGGTTAATCTTACAATTGAAAAATTAGGATTAAGTGCGCTTCATCCGTTCAAACCGGAAGAAAAAATAATTGAGTATATGATTTAATTCCGAGGAGCGCAGCGACGAAGAATCTCAAACAAAAATAATTAAGAGACACTTCTCCCGACAAGTCGGGATCAGAGTGACATATACGGAGAAATAAAAATGAATATCACAAAAACACTACAAGAATATTTTAACGAACTATCATCCAACTCACCTACTCCAGGCGGAGGAAATGTAGCGGCGTTATGCGGTACTCTTTCTGCAAGTTTGGGAATTATGGTTTGCAATCTTACTATTGGTAAGAAGAAATATGTAGATGTGGAATCTGAGATGATCCGCTTAAAAGAAAAAATTGAAAACTTGCAAAAAGGATTTATTGAGCTCGGGCAAAAAGATAATGCATCATTCGATAAAGTAATGGAAGCATTCAAACTTCCGAAAGAAACCGAACAAGAAAAAAACTTACGTGCAAAAGCAATTGAAGAAGCAACAATCGGCGCTACATCCGCCCCGATGGAAGTAATACAATCATCAAAAACACTTCTTCCCATTCTAGAAATTATAATTGATAAAGGGAATAAAAATTCACTGTCTGATGCCGGTGTTGCTGTGGCATTAACAAGAACCGCGGCTAATAGTGCATATTTAAATGTTTTGATTAACTGTTCGTCATTAAGTAATCAAACTATTGCTAATGAATTGAAAAAGACTGCAGACATTTTAATCGAAGAAGTAATTCGTACAAGCGATAGACTATTTGAACAGGTTGTGAAAGCAGTTCAGAGCAAATGATTTCGAAAGTAATAAAGATATTAGTTCCTGAGTGCCTAAGTTCCTTAGTGCCTAAGTATATTAAAAATTGCTTACTCAATAACTTAGGTACTCAGGCACTTAGAAACTTTACAAACAAATTACTTCTTCTATTTTTCTTAATTCTACCAACAGTAATGCAAGCACAAAGGATTTCATTAGGCATTGATGTTCTCCAAAAAAATAATTTTTCACTGCTTACCGGAAAGCGTGTCGGTTTAATTACTAATCAAACGGGTGTTAACAGTAAATTAGAATCAACTCTTGATCTTTTCAAACGGGCAAATAATTTTAAACTCACGGCAGTATATTCACCTGAACACGGATTAAAAGGTTTAATCGCAGCCGGACAATCTTATAACGGTTATATAGATTCATTAACCGGAATAAAATATTTTTCACTCTACGGCAAGACCGCAAAACCGACAAAAGAAATGTTGGAAGAAATTGATATACTCGTTTATGATATCCAGGATATCGGCGTTCGGTCGTACACTTATATTTCCACACTCGGACTTGCAATGGAAGCGGCGGCAGAAAATAAAATTCAGTTTATAGTTTTAGACCGCCCAAATCCTTTAGGCGGACTTCGCATTGAAGGAAATGTTGTTGAAGATGATTACAGATCCTTCGTGAGCAATTATGCAATTCCTTATGTGTACGGTTTGACTTGCGGTGAACTTGCAAATTTAATAAACACAAAAAGTGCGCTTGGCAATAAAGTTAAATGTAAACTCACTGTTGTAAAGATGGAAGGCTGGAAACGCAATATGCTTTTTAAGGATACGGGATTGATCTGGGTTCCGACTTCTCCCAACGTTCCGTATATGGAAACACCATCTTATCTTGTTGCAAGCGGGGTGTTGGGTGAGCTTGTTACTTTCGGAATTGGAATTACTTACACACTTCCCTTTCAAACTTTTGCTGCCGAATGGATTGATGCCGACACCCTTGCAGTTAAAATGAATGCTCTTAATTTGCCCGGAGTTTTATTCCGTCCGATTTCTTATAAAGTTCTTTACGGAGATTGGAAAGATAAAATTTTAAGCGGAGTGCAAATTCATATCACTGATTTTGAAAAAGTTGATTTACTTGAGCTTCAATTTTATTTTCTGCAAGTCTATCACGAATTATACCCCGATACAAACCCGTTTACTCTTGCAACAACAAACCGTATGAAAATGTTTGACAAAGTGATGGGAACCGATAGAGTAAGATTAAAATTCTCGAAAAGATTCCGAGTTGATGATATAAAGAAACTTTTAGATAAAGATATTAACTGGTTCAGAAAACTTTCGAAGAGATATTACTTATACAACTAAAAATTAATTCTGAAAGCAAAAACCCGATTTCTTAATGTTAGAAATCGGGTTTTTTTATGATAGCTATTTTACATCCTTAATTTCTTTCTTTACTTGTTCGTCTGTTAAATCCATGTGATGATGAGTTTTCGCATGCATTTTAACATCCGAAATGATTTCTTTTTCATCCTTGCTTTGGATGCAAAAGCCGCAAGCAGGATCGCATTTTACTTCTTTGAGCGTTCCCATTTCTTTCTTTTCCATCTTTTTTGCATCACCCTTTTTAGCATCTTGTGCGATGGATGGTGTTACAAAAACAAGAGCCAACAACAATGCGAGTACAATTACAAATCTATTTTTGTACATCTGAAACCTCCTTAATAGGTTTTTATTATTGTTTGTTTAAACAGACCAAAAATTGCGGACTTATAAGAACAATAATTTTATTGAGTTTAGTTCACTTTTAAGGTAATGATTTTTACTGTCTAAGGGCGGCGTTTTTGAAGATAGAAAAAAATAATCCCTATACAATTCCTACCAGAGTATAAGATTGGACTTCTCAAACATTGTTCTTCAATTCAAAAGTCAAATAATACTCGAGCCGAGATTCCGGTCCAGCACTACTAACCACTGCTATTATACCTGCGTATGGGTCTTATTAAACCCAACACGTGAAAAAATAAATAATCCATATGTCTTATCATTAAAAATTGAATTACCACATTCAGTGCAAAGAAAAACTTCTTCTTGTCAAGGAGTGGTTCTTGACAACAAGTTAATTCTTTTATTCAACTCTAATATTCACTGCAATATAAATTGCAAATAACGCGACCGAGTACAGTTTACCCGTTCTTTTGCGTGACTGTCCGTGTTGCCTGTTCCGCAGACTTATTACGGGGAGTTGCCGGTTATGCCGTCTTTTATTACAGACCAGTAATTTTATAAGTTGCAATTACCAAAAGTTGACAAAGAATACTTACTGTAAAAAAGTAACCATTATGTTTTAAATCTATCTTGAGTTTATTACTTGCTCTTATAACTATTAGAAACAATAATATCAGGACGATTATTCCTACTGTATAAGTACCGAGACCCATAATTGAAGATACTCTAGCTTCATCTTGTTGACTAAATCCTCCAAAAACAAGAGAAAAAAAGCGGAGTACAAATTGAAAAAATAAAACCAGGTAGGCAAATATTGTTGAATATTTCTCTAAAATTAGCAGAGAGACAACAGCCAACAATATAGTAAACGCAGGCCCGCCAATACTTACGTATAAATTATGGCTTTCATTTAAATAATGTCCATTTCTGGGCCAAACATAGTTGAGACTGTATATCATATCATTACCTAGAATTTCTCCTACACTCCAATGACCAAACTCGTGAAAAAGATAAGAGATAAAAGCAATCGGAATAAATAATAAATAAAGTCTAACTAAAAATTTTTTGTCATCATTCATTACTTTACTATTTTTTATTAACAGCGTTGCACCTAAGCATGTTTACCCCAATTCTTTAGATTGGAGTGATCGGTTTGGAAAATCGGTTAGGAATTATTTCATCAAAATTAATTTTTTCGTATCAAAAAAGTTTCCGGCTTGCATTCTATAAAAATAAATTCCACTTACTAATTTACTCGCATTAAATTGGACGCTATAATTTCCAATTAGTTTGATATCATTTACCAGTACGGCTACTTCCCTTCCTAAAACATCGTATACTTTTATTATTACAAAACTTGTCTTAGGCACCGAATAGTTTATAATAGTTGTGGGATTAAATGGATTCGGATAGTTCTGATATAGCGAATATGATTCAGGAATTTGATTATTCTGGTTTTGCACTCCCACAATGCCATTCATCTTTTTTAATTCTTGAAGCGCAAATTCCAATTCATAATCGATTCCCTGCAAATATATTTTATCAATTGTCTCCTCATTTAGCGGCGGACGAATATTTGGAATAACTCCTCCTTTCATATCGCTGTCGCTATCAAGTTGAATCCTATTATATGCATCTAAAGAGCGCCCATCGGGATAAGAAACTGTTAATGAATCTTCTGTGGAAAGCAATTTGAAAGGTTCTGCCGTTATTCCAAAAGATCCATGAGTACCGTAAAAACTTACAACCTTACATTGCGGTAATTTTTGAAGAGCCATTGCAATTCCTTCACCCGAACTTTCATTTCTGGGACTAACCATTACAACAACAGGTGCAGTGAACGATACTCCTTGCGGTTCAATATATAATGAACCAAGGGGATATTTTGTTGGCTTAACAAAATTTAATGTTTGAAAACTCAGGTGATCGAGAGGTAACTTAACTCTTTGAAATGAGTTAGTAACAGGATCGTAAGAGCTTTGATACTCGTAGATTGTTGTATCGGAATAAAAACATCCGGCAACTGCAGCGGCAAAACAATCCTGCCCCCCGGAATTAATCCTTAAATCTAAAATCATTCCATTTTGTTTTACAGTTGGATTAGAACTAAGCGAAATGAAGGCACTCATAAAATCCGTAAGAACGGATACTGGCGGAATACATGCAGTAATTTCAAGATATCCATAACCGCCATCTAAAATTCTAGAGGAAACCACTGGTTCTTTAAGCACTATCATCGAAGTGAGATCAAATGTTTTATAATTATCATTCACTGCCGAAAGAGTTTTTGTGCTCGGATTTTGGTCGCCTCTGTTTTTAAATTTTATTTTAATTGATGAGCCAATGGGTGCCCTTCCAATCAAACGGCACTGATTAATCAATTTACCCTCTTTAGTAGCCGGGATTTTTTCACCCCAAAGAACTGAAACCGAATCAATTGCATTGTTAATATTTTTATCGTTCACTTCCAATATTTCTGCGCCAAATTTAATTCCCGCCAAGTCAGCCGGTGATCCGGAATTAACAAGCCGCACAACAAATCGTCCGTCATCAAGTTTTATAAGAGTGAACCCGTAACTTCCGCCGATATATTGCTCTCTTAGTTTTTTTTCTAATCTCACCCACGGTGTTTTCTTCTCTTTAACCATGCTTGAAACAACTCCGTAATAGAATCCTGTCGAGAATCCAACGTGTCCGTCGGGTATTCTATATGTGTATTCTTTCATTGCAAGTATAAACGCGCTTGAATCGTTTTGAGCTTCTGCGGCAGCAATTCTTGGTTTGAATTCGGTATAAAGATTTTGCCAATTTATTTTTTTCCAATCTGTAAATGCATAATAAACTGATAATTTTTTGTGAAGGGAATCAAATGCGGCAGTAAATGTATTCCCTGTTTGTGGATAAAGATTGCTGACCCAGATAAATAAAATAAATACCGTTAAGAATAATTTTTTCATTACCGATTTCCTACTTTACCTTATGTACTCTTATAAAGTGCTCTTATTTATTTTGTAAGAGTAGGATCAAGTATCATTGCAAATTCAGCAAACGCTCTGTATGCCGGTTGATCTATATTTGTATTTGTTGTTGTAATTATTGTTATTTGTCTTACAGTGTTAATCCAAATTTGACTATTATACCCGTCAATTATTCCCGGATGACCGATCCAATTACTGAAATGTTCTAGACCAAATCCATATCCGCCGCTAACATTCCACAAGAATCTTTCCCTTTTTGAGTTAGCTGTAAGAAGATTTCCTTCGTTTAACTCTTTAGACCATATCACCAAATCGTGGATATTAGAAACAAGAGCGCCTGCAGCATCTCCCCAAGAAGAATTCCAATTTGTGCAATCAATAAAAGAATGTAGATCAGGTGAATCAATATAACCATGAGTATATGGATAAGGTAAAAAAACTGAGATAGGCCAGTAAGTATTTACCAGGCCCAACGGCTGGAATATTTTTTCGCTTAATACATCTCTAACTTTTTTACCGGTGACCTTCTCAATTAACATTCCCAGTATAACTGTGTTAGTATTGCAGTATTCATATTGGGTTCCAGGCTGAAAATTCAAAGAATCCTTATTACCGGCTGCAGCAACAAGTTGCTGCGGAGTAAAAACTGCTTCTCCAAATGTTGAATATCTTAAGGTAAGAAGATCTGGATCATTGGTGTAATTAAAAAGTCCGCTTGTCATATTGCCAAGCATTCTTACAGTAATCTTATCAGCACCTTTTGGTAATTTTAAATCCGGCAGATAATATAAAATTGGTTTATTAAGATCTATTAAACCATTATCCATAAGTATTAGAACGGCTTCTGTTGTAAAGGTTTTTGTTATACTTGCAATTCTAAAAGAGTTATTTACACTCATAGGTTCATTCGTAATTAAGTTGCTAACACCCCGGGTTAAGGTAAATTCACGTTCGCCTCCTACAGAAATGTAAGCCGCTAAACCGGGAGTTTGATATTCTCTCATTATATTATCCGCTGCCGTTTGAATTTTTGCGATGTTATCATTTGTTAAAGTTTGTAATTGCGGTTCAACGAATTCGTTTTTGCAAGAGATAATCATCAATGAAGAAAAAAGAATAATTGATAAATAGAATTTGTAATTAAAGTTATTGATCTTCATCAAATACTCCTTTTATAATGTTAAATCAAAGATTCTGACGATTTACTTTTATTTTCCAAAGAGAAAAACTGCTGTTCAAAAATCTATCTCCTTATTATATCCATGTTTCCCATCAAAAATGTTATTGTTCATTCTAAGGAGAGTAGGATCCAATATCTTTGCAAATTCCTGAAACGATTTACTGGCCGGATCATTTATATTTGTATTTGTTGTTGTAATTATTGTTATATGTCTTACAGTGTTAATCCAAATATTAGTATTATACCCATCAATAACTCCCGTATGACCAATCCAATCATTGTAATGATTTATACCAAATCCATATACACCGCTAACGTTCCATAAGTATCTTTCCTTTTTCGAGTTAGTTGTAAGAAGATTTCCTTCGCTTAACTCTTTAGACCATATTACTAAATCCTGTACATTTGAAACAAGAGCACCTGCAGCATCTGGCCAGGAAGGGTTCCAATTTGTGCAATCAATAAAAGAATGCATTTCAATTGAATAAAAATAACCATGAGTATACGGATAAGGTAAAAAAACCGAGATAGGCCAGTAAGTATTTGTCATACCTAACGGCTGGAATATTTTTTCGCTTAATACATCTCTAACTTTTTTACCGGTGACCTTCTCTATTAACATCCCAAGTATAACCGTATTGGTATTGCTGTATTCATATTTTGTTCCGGGTTTAAAATTTAAAGAATCCTTTTTACACGCTGCGGCAACAAGCTGCTGCGGAGTAAATATTGTTTCCCCATTTGTTGAATACCTTAAATCATTAAGTTCCGGATCCCCGGTGTAATTAAAAAGTCCGCTTGTCATATTGCCAAGCATTCTTACTGTTATTTTATCTGAACCTTTTGGCAATTTTAAATCCGGCAGATAATATAAAATTGGTTTGTTAAGATCTATTAAACCATTATCCATAAGTATGAGAACGGCTTCTGTTGTAAAGGTTTTGGTTATGCTCGCTATTCTAAAAGAGTTATTTACACTCATAGGTTCATTCGTCATTAAGTTGCTTACGCCACGGGTTAAGGTAAATTCACGTTCGCCTCCTACAGAAATGTAAGCCGCTAAACCGGGCGTTTGGTATTCTCTCATTATTTTATCTGCGGCTGTTTGAATTTTTGCGATGTTATCATCTGTTAACATATTAAGCGGCGGCTCTAGGGGATTGTCTTTACAAGAGATCAAAATCATCGAAACTGATAAAATGACAACCAAGCTGAATTTGTAATTACAATTTCTGAATTTCATTCCATTCTCCTTAATTGATTTTGAATTTTTGAATTAATCTTTTGATTTCAATTTCATTCATGAATTTATACTCCATTAAAAAGCTAAATCCCATACTAAATACCTTTTCATAAATTGGCTCTATGGTTATTAGTAAAGAATTGTTTGTTGTGCGGAACTATTTTTATTTCAATAGGAATTGAGATTTGTATAATTAAAAAGAAATGACTTAACGAGAATATTTTATAAAATATCATTTTTATCTCAAGTTGCATAACGGTGTTGCAACTAAAGCGCCGCTCATAATTACAATGATGCGTTTGGCAACTACCTTTTTTGTTTTAAACTCAGATTTATTTTTCAAATCAACTTTGAGCAACAAACTTATTCTGAAAAACTAAACCCAACTACCACATCAAACGACTTCGTCAAAGACGCGGTCGCTTTGAGTTGCGTGTTAGGTTACGATTTTAATGTCGTTAATAAATTATAGTCAGGTCGTCTTTTTAACATTTCATCAATCTTATCAAGGCTAAATCCAATCTCAATTAATAAGCAGATGATTAAAGTAATTTCAAGGTTATCCATAAGTCTATGAATATCAATTTTGTCAACTTCTGGTTTTAATTTACGATCCAAATGAGTGTAATAATTTCTAACTAAAGTAACTTGATGAGCAAAGTCTTTTCTATTGTAAAATTTTGATAAAATATTTTCAGCTAGTTCATATATATCTTTTATTCTTCGACGCAGTGATACTTCATCAATGTATTTCAGTTTTTCAGAGATATCTTGCTCATACTTTTTATCAATGTTAGCAAGAATGGTTTGCAGTAATATATCTTTTTCTTCCTCAGAGTATTTTTTCGTATTTAATTTTCTTCGATGATAGGATTCGAGTGAATTAGATAGATTTAAAAATCTATTTTCTGTGAATAGATTTATGTTGTTTAGTGTCCCAAGGAATAAACCAATTGTTGGTTGAAGTAATTCTTTGTTGGAAAACCAGTTTTGAAGATACATTTCTATTGAATCATTAATATCTCTTAGCAGAAAAAGCATATTAAAATGACGGGTCTTTCTAACCCTTTTCTCAAATTCTCCTAAGTGTAAGAATATTTTTACTAGCGGATTATATTCTTTACCATCTTCAGTAATGGTATTGTGTTTAGTTTTTCCCATTAAATCAATTGGATAGATAGGATTTGATGTTGCCAAAGACAGAAAATGTTGTAGATGACGAATGTAAAATTCTTCGATCATATCATAAGAATATTCATCTGTAAAAATAAAAGAGAAGAATACTCTTTGCGTAATATTGATGTCTTCGAATATCTCTTTTTTAAAAACTGGGTTATGGACTTGTAGAAAAAATGACATTGTTACTTTATCATCAATTTGGATATCTCTTTTTGTGGGTAGTGATTGAGTTAAGACAAGTTTGTTTTCAAAAATATCTTGTTCTGATTTGAAACCAGCCAATTGTGCCCATTCTTGGGTGTTTGAGAAATGGCAATACATCTCGGAAAACTTAATTTGTGTAGGATCTGTAAAATGAACATTAAAAAATATTTCAGGCGCAAAGTAATCTGTATATTGATACTTATTCGTTCTAGTGAAATTTGATAAAATACATCTATTGAGGGTTATTTTATCACTGGAAGTAGATTCCCCGTTTATTATCACATCATCTTGTTTACCATTAAACAAAGTTCCAAATAATTCTAATGACCCACCATCTTTGGAATTGTATTTCAATAAACCAGGAACCTTAATTGAATCATCGGATGGTAACCACCATACACCTCTGATCTCAAATTTTTCCATATTTTTATTTTGTAACATAGTAACCTAACTATTACTTATACTGCATGAAATTATTATCTAAAAAACGTAGATATGCACGCAGTTGCATATATATCATCCCGCTATCAATCGTTCTATT